>NZ_CDRQYH010000025.1:0-51865 GCF_977039595.1 Enterobacter sp. | reverse complement strand
ATGATCTACAAATCGATCATCGGATAATTGATTGTTGTGTGATAGCGCTAACTCATAAAGTTCAAAATTTGAGAACCTGCTACACTACGAAGCCTGTAAATACGGGCATGTTCATGAATTTTCCCTGGTAGGCCGGGTAAGGCGTAGCCGCCACCCGGCTTTTTACTGCTTCACCTTCCGCAAAAAATCCGCCAGAGACCTGTCCGCGCTCTCGCTAAACCGCCTTTCCGTAGCCACAATATTGAGGCATCGGTCGAGCCGGAAACAGCGATAGTCATCGCGCCGTTCACACCACGCAGCCAGCAGCCAGCGCTCTCCCCAGAAGAATAGCCCCAGCGGCTGAACCTCACGTTTAGACAGCTGTCCGGCTTCATCACGGTAATGCAGCGCCAGCACGAGCTGGGCGGAAATCGCCTGATGAATCATGTCAAAATCGCTGCGGGAGTGGCTTTGCATGCAAAAATCCGGGGCGTAGATCCGCGTCTGCTCCGCCTTTCGGCGGCTCTCCTCGGGCAGGATAGCCAGCACCTTCTCCTGAGCCGACTCCAGCTCGCGCGACAGCGATTCCCCACCCCAGGTTTTGAGCAGGCGAATCGCGACGATCAACGCCTCGGACTCCTTATTTGTCAGCATCAGCGGCGGCAGGTCAAAGCCCGACATCAGCCGATATCCACTCCCCGCCTCACCTTCCACCGGCACGCCGGAAAGCGACAGGTCGCGGATATCGCGATATACCGTACGCTCGGAGACGCCAAGCCGGTCCGCGAGATGCGCTGCCGTTGTCAGACGCCTGCCCCGCAGGATCTGCACAATCTGAAACAAACGGTCAGCGCGTCGGGTCATAACTTTGTCCGCTCTCAGGCAGGTTGATGGAGCCCGACGCGGTTGCCCTCGCTGTCGGTAAACAAGGCGATAGTGCCAATGCCATGCGGCAGTTCCAGCGGGCCAAACACGCACTCGCCGCCCGCAGAGGCGATGCGATCGAGCGTGGCCGCCAGATTGTCAGTATGCAGGTAAATAATAGCGCCCTGCAAAGACGGTGTAACGCCGTCAAATTTTGCCAGTGCGCCTCCGGTACCCGGATCCTCATGCGGGAAAACGGCCAGCTCCGCACAGTCCATTTTCTCGCAACGCAGCGCAAGCTGCATCACGGGCTCATAAAATTTGATGGCGCGATCCATATCCGAGACCGGAATTTCAAACCAGTTAATGACGCTTTTCATACATCCTCCTGCCTGTTGTTTGGGTTCAGACGGAGTCTACGACAGGGCTCCTGACAGCATACTGTCAGGAGTGTTTGTCAGGAGCAGATAAAAAAAAATCCCGGTCAACCGACCGGGATTTCGATAACGCGCTAAACGTCGCCTTACGGCAGAATGGACGGCTGATCCGCCCCTTCTTTCTCGACTTTCTGCTGGAGCAGGTGCTCGCGCTTCATGCCGAGTTTCAGTGCCAGGGCGGACGCAACGTAGATAGACGACGCCGTACCGATGGTGACACCAATCAGCATGGTCAGCGAGAAGCCTTCCAGTACCGGACCACCGAAGAGGAACAGCATCAGGATCACCATCAGGGTAGTACCGGAGGTGATCAAGGTACGGTGCAGCGTCTGGGTCAACGACACGTTAAAGATTTCGTACGGCGTACCGCGACGGATCTTACGGAAGTTTTCACGAATACGGTCAGATACCACGATACTGTCGTTCAGCGAGTAACCGATAACGGACATCAGTGATGCCACGATCGTCAGGTCAATCTCAATGTGGAACAGCGACAGTATGCCCATGGTAATCACCACGTCGTGCGCCAGGGCGATAACCACACCGGCCGCCAGTCGCCACTCAAAGCGGAAACCGACGTACACCAGGATGGAGATCAGCGCCACCAGCAGCGCCATCGCGCCGGTCTGCGCCAGGTCAGCACCCACGCTTGGGCCGACGAACTCAATACGCTTAACCGCCGCGTTCTGGCTGGTTGTTTCGTTAATCACGCTAACAACCTTGCTGCCCAGCTCCTGGCTGCCGTTGGCATCGTGCACCGGCGGCATACGTACCATGATGTCGCGGCTGCTGCCGAAGTTCTGCAGCAGCGGCTCTTCAAAGCCCGCTTTCTGCAGCGATTCGCGCATCTGGTCCATATCGACCGGTTTTTCCAGGGAGATTTCAATTACCGTACCACCGGTAAAATCGAGCCCCCAGTTAAAGCCCTTCACGCCCATAATGACGATGGACAGAATCAGCAGGAAACCTGAAATGCCGAAGGCCCAGTAGTCCCAGCGCATAAAGTCCCAGACTTTACGGCCGTGGTTCAATTGTTCAACAGTATATTCCTGTGCCACAACGCACTCCTCAGATAGACAGCTTTTTGACGCGCTTGCCGCCGTACAGCAGGTTCACGATGGCACGGGTGCCGACAATAGCGGTAAACATTGACGTTGCGACACCGATACCGGTTGTAATCGCAAAGCCTTTGATAGCGCCGGTACCCACTGCATACAGGATAAGAACCTTGATCAGTGTTGTTACGTTCGCATCGAAGATAGAGCTGAACGCGCCTTTATAACCTTCGTCAATCGCCTGCTGAACAGAACGACCGTTGCTCAACTCTTCTTTGATACGTTCGTTAATCAGTACGTTGGCGTCGACCGCCACCGCAAGGGTCAGAACGATACCCGCAATACCCGGCATGGTCAGCGTCGCCCCCGGCAGCAGGGACATGATGCCGATAATCAGCACCAGGTTCGCAATCAGCGCGGACGTCGCAATCAGACCAAACTTCTTATAGAAGAAGATCATGAACAGAATAGAGACCACCAGACCGGCCAGACACGCTTCCAGGCCCTGCTGGATGTTTTGCATACCCAGAGTTGGACCAATGGTACGTTCTTCAACAATCTGAATTGGCGCAATCAGCGCACCGGCACGCAACAGCAGGGAGAGCTGACGCGCTTCGTTCGGGTTGTTGATGCCGGTAATACGGAAGCTGTTACCCAGACGAGACTGGATATTGGCGATGTTAATCACCTCTTCCTCTTTCACCAGCACAGCACGACCGTTTGCATCTTTCTTACCGCTGTCTTTGTACTCCACGAACAGGGTTGCCATCGGTTTACCGATGTTGTCCTTGGTGAAGTTAGACATGATGTTACCACCCGCGCTATCGAGCGAGATGTTAACCTGCGGCTGGTTGTATTCGTCCTGGCTCGACGTGGAGTCGGTGATGTGATCACCGGTCAGAATCACGCGTTTGTACAGCACAACCGGCTGACCTTCGCGGGTCTGTTTCACTTCGGAGTCACCCGGAATACGGCCAGAAGCGGCAGCAGACTGGTCAACGTTGGTATTCACCAGACGGAATTCCAGGGTTGCGGTCGCACCCAGAATCTCTTTCGCACGCGCGGTGTCCTGAATACCCGGCAGTTCAACCACGATACGGTCAGCACCCTGACGCTGTACCAGCGGCTCGGCCACACCCAGTTGGTTTACACGGTTACGCAGAATGTTGATGTTCTGCTGAACGGCATATTCACGCGCTTCTTTCAGACGCGCATCGGTCATCACCGCGCGCAGCTGGTTGCTGCCCTGAGAGGTGATTACCAGGTCACGGTGACGTTGGGTCAGGTAATCTACAGCCTGATCGCGCGCCGCACTGTCGCGGAACGTGATGCTCATGCCGTAGTTATCTTCTTTACGCACGGTGGTGTAAGCGATGCCTTTATCACGCAGATCGCTGCGCAGGCTGTCGATATTCTGTTCCTGCAGCTTGCCGAGCGCGGTATCCATATCCACTTCCATCAGGAAGTGAACGCCGCCACGCAGGTCAAGACCGAGTTTCATTGGCTCTGCTTTCATCGCAGCCAGCCAACGCGGGGTTGCAGGGGCAAGGTTAAGCGCCACGACGTATTTGTCACCCAGCACGCCCATCAGCGCTTCGCGAGCGCGGAGCTGCGTGTCGGTGGTGTCGAAGCGAGCAAGAATTGCGCCCTCTTCCAGAGCCACAGACTTAGCGGTAATTTTTTCTTCTTGTAACGTTTTCTGGACCTGGATCAGCGTTTGCTCACTGGCGGCGACACCGCGCGCGCCAGTGATTTGAACAGCCGGATCCTCACCATACAGGTTGGGAAGCGCGTACAGCAGGCCGACGAGAATCACGACGACCAGCATGATGTACTTCCACAAAGGATAACGGTTTAACACGGCAGTTCCCTTTGGGAAAAGTTGGGATTACAGCGCCTTCATGGTGCCTTTCGGCAGAACGGCAGCTACGAAGTCACGTTTGATGACCACTTCAGTGGTGTCGTTCAGGGCGATAGCAATGTAGCCATTTTCAGCAACTTTGGTTACGCGACCGACCAGACCACCGTTAGTCAGCACTTCATCGCCTTTCGCAATGGAGTTCATCAGGTTTTTGTGCTCTTTGGTGCGCTTCTGCTGTGGACGCAGGATCATGAAGTAGAAGATCAGACCGAACACAACCAGCATCAGAATCAGAGACATCGGGCTGCCCTGCGCTGGAGCACCTGTTGCCGCTACCGCATCAGAAATAAAAAAGCTCATTCAAATTCCCTCATTATTAAAATTAATCAACGTTCAACGGTGGAACATCCCGCCCCTGACGTTGGTAGAAATCGGTCACGAAGCTCTCTAATTTACCCTCTTCGATAGCCTTACGTAAACCAGCCATTAAGCGCTGATAATAACGAAGATTATGAATGGTATTGAGACGCGCGCCCAAAATCTCGTTGCAACGATCGAGATGATGCAGATACGCGCGAGAATAATTGCGACAGGTATAGCAATCGCACTCAGAATCGAGCGGGCTGGTGTCACTCTTATGCTTCGCGTTACGGATTTTCACCACGCCATCGGTAACGAACAAATGGCCGTTACGCGCGTTGCGGGTTGGCATGACGCAGTCGAACATATCAATGCCGCGGCGTACGCCTTCAACCAGATCTTCCGGTTTCCCCACGCCCATCAGGTATCGTGGTTTATCCGCCGGGATTTGCGGGCAGACATGCTCCAGAATGCGGTGCATGTCTTCCTTCGGCTCACCCACAGCCAAACCGCCGACAGCGTAGCCATCAAAACCTATCTCTACCAGACCTTTAACCGAGATATCGCGTAAATCTTCGTAAACGCTACCCTGGATAATGCCGAACAGCGCATTTTTGTTCTGCAGGGAGTCAAAGCGGTCACGGCTGCGCTTCGCCCAGCGCAGAGACATCTCCATTGAACGCTTGGCGTAATCCCAGTCGGCCGGGTATGGCGTACATTCGTCGAAGATCATCACGATATCAGATCCGAGATCGTACTGAATCTCCATCGATTTTTCCGGATCGAGGAAAATCGGATCGCCGTTGATCGGATTACGGAAGTGAACGCCCTGCTCGGTGATCTTACGGATATCGCCCAGGCTGAAGACCTGGAAGCCGCCGGAATCGGTCAGGATTGGGCCTTTCCACTGCATGAAATCGTGCAGGTCGCCGTGGAGCTTCATGATCTCCTGACCCGGACGCAGCCACAGGTGGAAGGTGTTGCCGAGGATAATCTGTGCGCCCGTGGCTTCTACTTCTTCCGGCGTCATCCCTTTTACGGTGCCGTACGTGCCCACAGGCATAAACGCGGGGGTTTCCACCACGCCGCGATCAAACACCAGGCGACCGCGACGCGCGCGACCGTCGGTGGTATCGAGTTCAAATTTCATTTTTTCTCCGACGTCAGAAAAACAGTCCAACGTTGTAAAACGGTGCCGCGGACTTATTCCCCGACACGCTCATTCAAAGCCAGCGGATTGTACGTGATAAACATCGCGTCCCCGTAGCTAAAAAAGCGATATTTTTGTTCTACCGCAGACTTGTAGGCCGCCATAGTGTGCTGATAACCGGCAAACGCGGAAACCAGCATAATCAGCGTCGATTCAGGCAGATGGAAGTTGGTCACCAGCGCGTCAATTACTTTGTACTGATAGCCCGGGTAGATAAAGATCTGCGTATCGCCAAAGAATGGCTCAATAAGATCGTTCTTCGCTGCCTGCGCGGCGCTCTCAAGTGAGCGCACGGACGTCGTACCGACCGCCACGACGCGGCTGCCGCGCGCTTTCGCCGCCAGCACCGCGTCCACTACGTCCTGCGGCACTTCGGCATACTCAGAGTGCATGATGTGGTCTTCAATGCTGTCCACGCGCACCGGCTGGAAGGTTCCCGCACCCACGTGGAGCGTCACGAACGCCATCTCCACGCCCTTCGCGCGCAGTTTCTCCAGCAGCGGCTCATCAAAATGCAGGCCCGCGGTCGGCGCAGCGACGGCGCCAGGCTTCTGGCTGTAGACGGTCTGGTACAGCTCGCGGTCAGCCTCTTCGTCCGGACGCTCAATATACGGCGGCAGCGGCATGTGGCCGATGGCGTTCAGGATATCGAGCACCGTGCGTTCGTCGTTGAACTCCACCTCGAACAGCGCGTCGTGGCGCGCGGTCATGGTCGCTTTGATGCTCTCATCATCGCCCAGCAGCAGCTCCGCGCCCGGCTTTGGCGCCTTAGATGCGCGAATATGTGCCAGAATACGTTTATCATCGAGCATACGTTCGACCAGCACTTCAATCTTGCCGCCGCTGGCTTTGCGGCCGAACAGGCGCGCCGGGATCACGCGGGTATTGTTAAAGACCAGCAGATCGCCAGGGTTGAGCTTGTCGAGCAAATCGGTGAAAGTACCGTGCGTCAGCTCGCCCGTTGGCCCATCCAGTGACAGTAAGCGACAGCTGCTGCGCTCAGGCATGGGATAATGAGCAATCAGGGATTCAGGTAGTTCAAATGAGAAATCGGCGACGCGCATGACGTATACTCGTGACTTAAAAACAGGCGGCATAGTCTAGTGCTCACACCCTTTTGCTGCAACAACTAGCCGCCCCCGGACAAAAAAACGCATGAATTTTCTCGCTCACCTGCATCTCGCACACCTCGCTGACAGCTCCCTTTCCGGCAATTTGCTGGCCGATTTCGTTCGCGGCAACCCCGCGGAGGACTACTCCCCTGAGGTTGTCGACGGGATTTTTATGCACCGCCGCATCGACGTGCTGACGGATAAGCTGCCGGAAGTGACGGAAGCCAAAGCGTGGTTCCGCCCTGAAACGCGCCGCGTTGCGCCGATCACGCTTGACGTGATGTGGGATCACTTTCTGTCGCGCCACTGGGAACAACTGTCGCCGGAGATGCCCTTGCCGGCGTTTGTGCGCTATGCCCACCAGCAGGTGTCGATCATTCTGCCCGACTCGCCGCCGCGCTTTGTGAATCTGAATAACTATCTGTGGTCAGAACGCTGGCTGGAGCGTTATCGCGAGATGGACTTCATTCAGAATGTATTGAATGGGATGGCGAGCCGTCGCCCGCGCCTGGATGCGCTGCGGGATTCCTGGTATGACCTGGATGAACATTACGATGCGCTGGAGACCCGCTTCTGGCAGTTTTACCCGCGCATGATGGTCCAGGCGAAAAACAAACAGCTTTAAATACACGTCATCCTTCAAGCTGCCTCTGCGTTGGCTACGTCTGCTCACCCCAGTCACTTACTTCAGTAAGCTCCTGGGGATTCCCAGACTTGCCGCCTTGATGCAACTTGAATGATTTTGTGTATAAAAATGACATTGATAGGTAAAAGCTGGCGGAACGATTGTCACCACCTCTTTGTCTTATCCATGAACACTCTCTATACTTGCTCGCGTTGCGTTCCAAATAACCTTAGTATCTACAGGAGAATCATATGGTTCTGGTAACTCGTCCGGCTCCGGATTTTACAGCTGCAGCAGTTCTGGGCAACGGTGAAATCGTTGAAAACTTCAACTTCAAACAGCACACCAACGGTAAAGCGACCGTTCTGTTCTTCTGGCCAATGGACTTCACTTTCGTTTGCCCGTCTGAGCTGATCGCGTTCGACAAACGTTATGAAGAATTCCAGAAGCGTGGCGTGGAAGTTGTTGGCGTCTCCTTCGACTCTGAGTTTGTACACAACGCATGGCGTAACACCCCTGTCGACAAAGGCGGCATCGGTGCGGTGAAATACGCAATGGTTGCGGACATCAAACGCGAAATCCAGCAGGCTTACGGTATCGAACATCCGGACGCTGGCGTTGCGCTGCGCGGTTCCTTCCTGATCGACGCGAACGGCATCGTTCGCCACCAGGTTGTGAACGATCTGCCGCTGGGTCGTAACATCGACGAAATGCTGCGCATGGTTGACGCGCTGCAGTTCCACGAAGAGCACGGCGAAGTGTGCCCGGCTCAGTGGGAAAAAGGTAAAGAAGGTATGGCGGCTTCCCCAGACGGCGTAGCTAAATACCTGTCTGAGAACGTATCCAGCCTGTAATCGGCACGGTTTACGAAAAAGGCCCGCTTAAGCGGGCCTTTTTTTATGCCTTACGCTGCGTCTCTCGCCAGATGCGCCAGGCCATGCCCGCCAGCAGGATCACGCCCGCAATCAGTACGCCCCATACCAGCAGGGCGTTCATCCAGCTCGCCCGCTCAGCTGCAGAGGTAGCGTTCAGCCGCCCCTCGCCGCCCAACGCGACATCATCCACAATATCGGCCTGCGGCAGGTTCGCCATATCATAGGTCTTGCGCAGGTCGGCTGGGATCAGCATGTCAGGCTCCACGCTAGCAGGCTTTGCGGCACCGTTGCCCCATGCGAGAACGTACGGCGCTTTCCCCTGCGCGTTGAACACAAGATCATAGCGGTCGCGATGCCCCGTAACGCTTGGCAGGTATTCTGGCAGACGCGCATTCAGCGTCGTGATTTTCACTGCCTGCACCAGGCCCCCGCTAAGCGAAACCGGTCCGGACGTTTTCCCCTCCAGACGGTAAATCACCTCTTTCTTCAGGGGATGCCATGCCTCTTTTTCCGTACTGCGCCACGCGATCTCCACGGGAAGAACGCCATCGCCGTTCAGCGAGATGCTGACAGCACTCAGCGGCTGCGGGCGCGCCCAGCGCCACTGAGCTTCACTTGTCGATAGCTGCTCACCTTCCCCTTCAAGACTAATCTCTTCCGGGGCCGCCTGGGCAGGTGCGCTGATTGCGTTTACGCCGGTCAACGTTACCCCCTGGCTCTGCGTATTCAGCACCACCATGAGATAGCGATTCGCATCGGGAGATAAAACCGTATCGGTATCGAGCCGATCGAGCTTAAGACGATCCTGACCGCTGACGACGTCCAGCAGCGGCATATCCTCGCGCAGGGTATACCACCGCTTGAGATCCTCGCTGTAATAGACCGACGCCGTTCCCTGCCACGGCGTCTCATGGGTATTCCAGAGGAGCTGCAGCTGGGATATAGCCAGTTCACCCGTCGTCTGCTCCGGCAGGGTCAGCAGGTAATGTTGCCCGACGGCGGCGGCTTTTTGCCCCTCCAGCACAATCTCAATGCCGTTTCGGGAACGGAGCCGGATCTTATCGCTGTCACCGGCGTCTGAGCCAGCCGCGAGCGGCGAGGCGTCAAGCGGAAAGAGGCGCAGCGCCGTGGATTGCGCTGTCGCCTGCGGGCGCGTCGCGGCGATCAGGCTAAAGGGAACCGGCTCACCCGACTGGTTAAAGACGCGGACATCGTGCAGATCCGGCGACGTGCTTTGCTCATAGACGGCAAGCGGCAGCATTACCCGATACCACCGGGAAGGAACGGACGTGTCGAGTGAACGACCAAAGGCATAGTCACGGGGCGATTCCGTTGGTACTTCGTCGCAGAACGCCGGGCCGGAAAGCGCCAGCAGCGCGGTACACGCAACCGCTTTCATCCATTTCATTTTTCATCTCCTGTTTTTGGCGGTAGCGGCGAGAAATAGCCCACTATCAGTACCAGTATCGCCACGCCGATAAACGCCACCGCGCGCGACAGACCGCCTCCGCCCGCGCTGTCCACCAGCATCAGTTTCACCATCACCACACCCAGCAGCGCGGCACCGCAAAGCCACTCCTGCCGGGAAGCCTTGCGGGTGGCATGGATCATGACCACCAGCGCGCTCAACATCCAGAACAGGGCAAAGCTTGTCTGGATAAGCCGCGAATCCCACAGCGATGCCATATTCCAGGCCACGTCGCCAAACCAGGCCAGGGCGCGCATCAGCACACCGTTTAGCCACCAGAAGCCAAACGCCATAATCGCGACGGCAGGCCACGGGCGCGCTTGCGCAAGCCATGACGGGTAGTAGCGATCCACCCCCCGATAAAAGACCACCAGCCCCAGCAACGCGAACGCAGCACCTTCCTCGAGCGGGTTCACCAGCGGCAGCCAGGTCTGACGATAGACCACGCCGTCCTGGAAATTGGTCACCACCAGCAATACCAGCAGCGCCACGACGACAGGGATCGGTGCCAGACACGCATAGAGCGCAGGCCACTCCCGGAACGGCCACACGCGACGCCGTACGGCTGCAGAAAGTGCCATAATAATCCCGCCACCTGCGGCCATCGCTAATCCGCTTCCCCAGGCCGCCATTCCCCACGGCAGAGACCGGGCAAACCAGTAAAGCTCCGCGGCCAGCGCCAGCAAAATCATCAAGAACAGCGACAAATGCAGCCCCATCGCGATACGCGGCAGGAGTCTTTCACCATCGCGCCGCAACAGCATTAGCGCGGCAGGAAGCGCAACGCACCAGGCCAGATTTGACCAGCCGGCGGTAACGATCTGCTGATGCCAGAGCTGATAACCCACCATCAGCAGCATAACCGGCCACAGCAGCCATTTGCTG
Organism: Enterobacter sp.; assembly: GCF_977039595.1. NCBI lineage: Bacteria > Pseudomonadati > Pseudomonadota > Gammaproteobacteria > Enterobacterales > Enterobacteriaceae > Enterobacter > Enterobacter sp. Next base: position 41,134 of record NZ_CDRQYH010000025.1, on the reverse strand, counting down.
GCGTCCAGCTCCCGCCACGTCAGGCTAGCAGCCACCTGCCGCCAGCCCCAGACCGACGCCGCCGTCAGCGTCAGCACGCCCGCCAGAATCGGTAATTCCTTCGTCAGTACCAGCTGCGACGCGCCCAGCTGCGCCACTATCCAGAACAGCAGCCCGCCTGCCAGCAGCGCCCAGCTGACCGGCAGGAAGAGAGTCCGCCACAGCCAGGCCGCAGCCAGCCAGCAAAGGCTGAGGATGGCGAAGATGAGGAACAGGCTCAGCGCCGTAACACCGTCCGTTTGTGCCCACAGCGCGCTGCCGAGCGCCAGCAGCAGCAGCGCCGTCCCGCTATAGCTCATGCGACGCTGATGCTGCTGCACGCCCAGCCAGAGAATCCCCAGCCCCTCAAGCGCCCAGGCCATCGCCGTCCAGCGAGCCGACAGCGCCAGCGGAATGGCGAGCGTGGCGAACCCGCCGCCGATCGCCAGCGCCGCCATGACCAGCGGTCGTCCGAGGGAGGGGTAGCGACGCAGCGCGAGGAACGCGAGGGTAAGATAAAAAGCACCATATCCGAGGGCACTCAGCGCCGGGCCATAGTCCCAGTGCTGCGTCATGCCGTACTGCATTCCAAAACCAACCAGCGGCGGGGCAAACAGCAGCACGCCGTCGATAATCTGCTTCCCTTTCTCCTGCGCCCGCAGCGACAGCGCCACGCTCAGCACGCCGAATATCAGCGTATTGGCAATCAGGAACAGCTGGCAGATCCAATAGTCTTCAGGCTGGTAGTCATTCAGCCCCCACAGGCCGCCCACGCCGAACGTAAACAGCAGCCCGAGCAGGTTCAGCTCGCGCCAGTGCTGCCAGATGCTGATCGCGAGAATGCCGATGGACAGCAGAAGATAGAAAGAGAACAGCGCGACAAAGCTGCCGCCCCCGGTAGATAAGAGCAGCGGCGCGAGATATCCGCCAAGGCTCGCCAGCATGGCAAGACTCAGCGCCTTCTGCAGCACCGCCAGCCCGACGCTCGCCGCGCAAATCACCACCAGCAGCGTAAAGGCCAGCGTCATCGGCAACATTTGCCAGAGCCGGAATGCACCAAACACCGTCAGGTAGAGCACGCCGGTCGCCCCGCCCTGGAGGATCAGCGCATAGACGCGCTGCCTGTGCCGCACCCGCCACCCAATCGCCAGCAGAACAACGGCAAACAGCGCCGTTGCCACGAGGCGCAGCTCAAGCGGGAACAGGGAATGTTCGACGGTATAGCGCAGCAGAAAAGAGAGGCCGAGGAAGAGCAGCAGAATGCCAAGCTTCGCCAGCGGATTGCCCTGCATGAACCAGCGCGCAAGCGACGTCAGGATGCCGCCAAAGGCTGAAGGCTGTTTTGCCGCTGGCGCAGGCGCCAGAGCGGGTTCTGCCACGGCAGCGGAAATATCGGGGCGCCAGGGGTCAACAGCCGCGGGAGCTTCCTCCACTATCGGCGCGGTAACAGCCTCCGGCGCGGCGGTCTGCACCGGTTCCGGCGCGTTCTCAGACACGCCGCGCTGCTCAAGCGCCTCAATGCGCTGGCGCAGCAGGGCTATCTCCTGCCGCGCTGCCGTACTTCGATTAAACCCGATAACCGCAAGCACGGGCGCAACCAGCAGCGCAAAAACCAGGAATAAACAGCCAAGGATGTAAAGCTCGTCCATGTTTCCACCTTCACCGTAAACGATCTGTTAAGATTGACACAAATCGTTGCATTTGCGCCATCTTAAAAGGTGGAAACATTAGCGCATTAGCTACCGAACCAGATCGTCGCGGATATCGCAGGCAGCGCCAGCACGCCGTCCTGAATCGTGGCCTTGCCCTCTTTACTCTTCCACGCCGCCACCTTCAGCAGCGGCGAATCATCCAGCACCACTTCGCAGGCCTCGCCCCGGTTGATCGCCACCAGCACGCGCTGCTGGTTATAGATGCGAGCAAACACCACCACGTTATCGTGGGCGTACACCACCTGACAGCCGCCATAGCGCAGGGCGAGACTCTGCTTACGCAGCTTCGCCAGGCGCTGATACAGGCTGAACAGCACCTTGTCCTGTTTCGCTGGCTCCCACGGGAAAGTTTTGCGGCAGAACGGATCGTTGTTGCCGTCCAGCCCCACCTCGTCTCCGTAGTAGATACACGGCACGCCCGGCCAGGTGAAGAGCCAGGTCACCGCCAGCGGCAGACGCGCGACATCCTTGCCGAGCAGGGATTTAAAGCGCGCGGTGTCGTGACTATCGAGCTGGTTAAACATCCGCAGCTGCTGCTGATGCGACAGACCAGCGCGATAGTTCTCCATCCACGCCATGCAGGTTTCAGCATCGATATGATTCGGATCGTAGGAGATATCGGTGTTGGCGAGGAATCCCCACAGCGGGAAGGTAAAGCCGCGATAGTTCATCGCCGCATCTTCCGCATCGTTCTGCAGCCACTGGCGCGCGTCGCCAAAGTGCTCGCCAAAGACGAACGCCTCCGGCTGAGCCGCTTTCGCCGAGCACGTGATCCCGGCGACGTGCTGAAGGTTATTCCGCGCTCCGCCCGCTTCACCGAGCATATGCACCACGTCCAGGCGCCAGCCGTCCATATTCCATGGTGCCTTCAGCCAGTGGCGCACGATGCTGTCTTCCCCGCCGTAAATCTCGTTAACCAGAGACGGCGACTGGAAATCCAGCTTCGGCAGGCTCGGGTAGCCCAGCCAGTCCAGCGCACGCCCCTCCTCGTTAAAGCTGTACCAGTCGCGCTGCGGCGAGTCCGGGTTATGACACGCCCCGCCCATCGACTGGTTATGCCGGTCAAACCACGTATGCGAATCTCCGCTGTGGTTGAACACGCCGTCCAGAATCAGGCGCATGCCTTCGTTTTGGGTGTTCTTACGCAGGCGCAGCAGCGCCTCGTCACCGCCAAACTGCGCGTCAACGTGGCGATAATCTTCGGTATCGTACTTGTGTACGCTCGGGGCTTTAAATACCGGGTTGAGATACAACGCCGTCACGCCGAGTTTTTTCAGGTACGGCAGCTTTTCGCTGATGCCGTCGAGATCGCCGCCGTAGAAGGTCGATCCGCCCGCCTGCGCGGTTAACGGCTCGTCCCACGCTTTCAGAATAATGTCATGACCCGCCGCATGGTGGTGATAGATCTTATCCTGGTCGGCAGTGCGCTTTTCGCTGCGCGCAAAACGGTCCGGGAAAATCTGGTAAAAGACCTGATCGTTAACCCACTGCGGGCCGTTATCTGGATAATCGACCGCAAACTGCTCCAGCCGTGCAGGCGGGAAACGGCTAAACCCCTGCGGGGTAAACCACAGCTGGCGGTTGTTCCACAAAAGCTTAAAGCTGTAGCGGCGGCGAGGCTGCCCGCTGCGCAGGTCGATATTCACCCGCCAGGCGGTAATACCCGGCTGCGGCTGGCTGCGCAGCTTGTGCATTTTCAACCCGGTCTCTTCGTTATCGATTTCGGCGCGGAGCGTCACGCGTTCAGGCTGGTTTTCACCCGCCAGCCAGAGCGTAATCACCAGGTTGTCTTTGTTTTGCTTAACAAATGGGGCAACCGGAAGGTGCCAGGCGTTTAACATCACGAATCCCCTTTGATGAAATTGACGTCACCTTGCCACAGGGTGGTTAAGGATAGCTCACCATGATGGGATTTATTGGGGGAGGAGGACGGGGGAGGAGGCACCAGTGCAGCCTGATGCCCTCACCCCAACCCTCTCCCACAAGGAGAGGGCGAAAAAAAGATTACTGCGCTTCCGCCAGCTGACGGTCGCGGCGGCATTTAAACACCCAGCCCACCAGCAGCAGCACAATCCACGCGCAGCCCACGTACAGTGAAATGCGGGTGTCCGGATGGTAGCCAATCAGGCCAATGATAAACACCAGGAAGATCAGCCCCACGACGGTCGTTGCGACGCCGCCCGGGACTTTGAACTTCAGCGCTTTCGCCTCTTCAGGCGACAGGCGGCGGCGGAACGCAATCTGCGACAGCAGGATCATGATCCACACCCAGACGGTTGCGAAGGTCGCCAGGGACGCAATCACCAGGAAGACGTTCTCCGGCATGATGTAGTTCAGGTAAACCGAGAACAGCAGCGCTACGGTCATCACCACAACGGTTACCCACGGCGTGCCGCGGCGTGAGGTTTTGGCGAATACCTTCGGCGCACTGCCCTGCTCCGCCATGCCGTGCAGCATACGGCCTACGCCAAAGACGTCACTGTTAATCGCCGAAAGCGACGCGGTCAGCACCACAAAGTTCAGAATGCTGGCCGCAAACGCAATGCCCATATGCTGGAAGGTCAGGACAAACGGGCTACCGTTGGTGCCTACCTGGTTCCACGGGTAGATGGACATAATCACGAACAGCGTACCCACGTAGAACACCAGAATACGCATCGGCACAGAGTTGATGGCGCGCGGAATGGATTTCTCCGGATCTTTCGCTTCCCCGGCGGTGATACCGATAATCTCGATACCGCCGTAGGCGAACATCACCATCTGCAGCGACATCACCATCCCGAGCCAGCCGTTGCTGAAGAAGCCGCCGTTGCTCCAGAGATTGTGAATACCGGTCGGCTGCCCGCCGTTGCCAATCCCCCAGATGATAATCCCGAAACCGGCCACAATCATGATGATGATGGTCGCGACCTTGAAGAAGGAGAACCAGAACTCCAGCTCGCCGAACACCTTCACGCTCATCAGGTTGACGGCGCAAATGATCAGCACCACGCTCAGTACCCAAATCCAGTGCGGCACCGCCGGGAACCAGACGCCCATGTAGATGCCAAACGCCGTCACGTCGGCAATCGCCACAATCAGGATTTCGAAGCAGTAGGTCCAGCCGGTGATAAACCCGGCCAGCGGGCCGAGGTTTTCCTGCGCGTAGCGGGAGAATGAGCTGGCGGAGGGGTTGTGAACCGACATTTCGCCGAGGGCGCGCATGATGATATACGCCGCCACGCCGCCGATAATGTACGCCAGCAGAACGCTGGGACCGGCCATTTTGATGGCATCTGCCGAGCCATAAAAAAGACCGGTGCCGATAGCAGAGCCCAGCGCCATAAAGCGGATGTGGCGCGTGCTCAATCCACGTTTAAGTTTGTTAGTGCTTTCCATTTAAATCTTGCCATTCAACACGAAAAAAACAAAAAACCACGGGGCCTTAAGCCCCGTGGTTAAACAGTTTGTTGCCGTTGATTAATGAGCGTTCGATGCGACCTGACGCCCTGCAGCACGGTCCCAGATAATCGCCAGAACCAGTGCAACAACGGTAGGCATCAACCAGGCCAGACCCTGCTCGGACAGCGGCAGACGCTGTGTCCATGCCGGCAGTATGTGCGCGAAAGCTGATGCTTTAATCCCGTCAAGGATACCAAAAATCAGGCTGATAAACATGGCTGGCGCAATAATTCGTGAAGAGTTGTTCCACCACGGACGAGTAAAGCTCAGCACTACCAGTACGATGCACGGCGGATAAATCGCCGTCAACACCGGAATAGAGACCTGAATCAGGTGGCTCAGACCGAGGTTAGACACCGCCATGGAGAAGATACCGAGGATAAACACCAGGGTGCGGTAAGAAAGCGGCAGATACTGTGCAAAGAACTCTGCGCAGGCGCAGGTCAGGCCAACCGCGGTAACCAGACAGGCCAGGAAGATCAGCGCTGCCAGCAGCATACTGCCCGCACCGCCGAAGGTGTGCTGCACGTAGGCGTGCAGGATAGCCGCACCGTTGGCGTTCTGTTCAACCAGCATGGCGCTATCGGAACCCAGACGGAACAGCGCCAGATACAGCAGGGTCAGCCCCACACCGGCCATCAGGCCAGCCCAGATGGTGTAGCGGGTCAGCAGACGCGCTTCGGTCACACCGCGGGAACGCGCGGCGTTAACGATAACGATACCAAACACCATCGCGCCTAGCGTATCCATCGTCAGGTAGCCGTTCACGAAGCCGTTAGAGAACGCGGCATTTTTATAGGCGTCCATCGCGTCGCTAATCGGGCCGGCGGGCCAGACGATGGCCGCTACCGCCAGAACAATCAGCGCCACAATTTTCAGCGGAGCCAGGAAGTTACCCACGGTATCCAGCAGCTTGCCCGGATAGAGGGAAACCAGAATCACGATCGCGAAGTAGATCAGGCTGTAGATAAACAGCGGCATCGCGCCGTCACCGGTCAGGGGAGCAATACCCACTTCGAAGGACACGGTTGCCGTACGCGGGGTCGCAAACAGCGGGCCAACGGCGAGATAGCAGACGGTTGCCAGCAGAACGCCCGCCACTTTGCCAATCGGGGTGCTGAGGCTATCCACACCGCCGCCGACTTTCGCCAGCGCGATGACGGTCAGCACCGGCAGACCCACGGCAGTAATCAGGAAACCAAACGCGGCGGTCCAGACGTGTTCACCCGCCTGTAAGCCAACCATTGGAGGGAAAATGATGTTGCCTGCGCCAACGAACAGCGCAAATGTCATAAAGCCCAGCGCGATGATGTCACGCGATTTTAAGTGATGGGTCATAAAACCTTACTGCCTGTGGATGTGGTGTTGAAAACATTGAGATTTTCGATATCCCTCACGGGACGATACAGCCGAAAATTTGCTCAATTTCAGCGGGAAATGCTCCCGTCCTGGCGTGGAGAAGAATAGTTTTTCGATTTACCACGCAAATACAGTCGGTCTAACAGTATCTGGGGCGCAATTTAAACGCTTATAACGTTTAAAGGCAAGGTGGGATCGTAAAACCAGAACAATATGCCAGCATGAAAATACGCACCAGCATAATACGCTGTTTATAAGAAAAACCCATGGCTAATCATGCGAACAAAAAACAGCCAGCCGTATAAAATTCATCCGCGTTTCGCTTGACTGCAAAGCAAACGGGCCAGCGATGGCTGACCCGTGGAAAGGTAAAATGACACGCCCGCCGTCAGGCGGTCTTTTTGGCAATTAATCGTTCCGGAATAACGAAACTGAAGCGGGTTCCTTTACCCAGGGTACTCTGAATATCGAGACGGCTTTCATGGTGATTGACCGCGTGTTTCACAATTGCCAGCCCCAGGCCGCTTCCGCCTGTCTGGCGGGATCGCGCTTTATCCACACGGTAAAAGCGCTCGGTCAGACGCGGAATATGCTCCGGCGCAATCCCCGGCCCGTTGTCCTCCACGCTAAACTCGGCCCCCGTTGGGGTATGGTGCCAGCGCACCACGATATCCGTCCCCTCCGGCGTATGATTCACCGCGTTATACACCAGGTTGGAAATGGCGCTGCGCAGCTCATCTTCGCTGCCCAGCACCTTCAGCGTGTTGTCGACGTCAAAGGTCAGGTGATGCTTTTTGTGGCTTAACGTCTGCGCTTCACGCTCCACGACCCGCAGCATCATCGGGACATCAATGGTGTCATTCAGCGCGAGCGTTGGCGCCGCTTCAATCTTCGAGAGCGTCAGCAGCTGCTTCACCAGCCCTTCCATCCGGTGCGTTTGCTCACGCATGGTGTGGAGCGCTTTTTCACGCGGCGCACCTTCCAGCGTTTGCTCCTGCATCATCTCCAGGTAGCCCTGCAGCACGGTCAACGGGGTTCGCAGTTCGTGGCTGACGTTGGCGAAGAAGTTGCGACGCGCCCCTTCCAGCTGGTGCATCTGGGTAACATCGCGCGCCACCATCAGCCACTGCTTATCGCTGTAGGGCATCACGCGTATTTCCAGATGGCGGCCATTATTGAGCTTAAGATTGTGCGGACGGGTGAAATCACGCTTTTTCAGATACAGCGTGAACTCGGGATAACGCAGAAGGTTGAGGATATTCTGGCCATTGTCATCCGGCCAGCGCAGGCCCAGCAGCTGCTGCGCCAGGCCGTTACACCAGAAGATCGTCCCTTCTTCGGTGGTCAGGATCACGGCATCCGGCAGCGACTCTGCACCGCTGCGAAAACGCTTAATCAGGCTTCCCAGCTCGCGGCGACGCTTTTTATTACGCATCTGCATTTGATGCAGACCGTAAAGCAGCGGCTCCCAGCTGCCGCTTCCCGGCGGCGGCGTCATGCTTCGGTCAACCCACAGCCACCAGGAGAGGCGCAGCAGGTTCCAGAAATGCCAGATGAGCAGCCCGGTGACCGACGCCAACAGAAACCACGGCAGGTGTCCAAGAAAGGCCCCCAGAATGAAGGCCGGAATACAGCATAAGATCAGTTCAAAGACGAGCCTTTTCCATGACAGACGTTCCAGCACGCGTCACACTCCTGTCATTGTTCAGAAACGGGTAGAAAAACGATAACCCGTGCCGCGGACCGTCTGCACCATGCGATCGTGGCCGCTCAGTTCCAGCGCTTTTCGCAGGCGGCGGATATGTACGTCAACTGTCCGGTCTTCGACATACACGTTAGTTCCCCAGACGTTATTCAGCAACTGCTCGCGGCTGTAAACGCGTTCCGGGTGGGTCATAAAGAAGTGCAGGAGTTTAAATTCGGTAGGCCCCATGTCGAGGGGATTCTCACCGGTCATCACGCGGTGAGAAGTAGGATCAAGGCTCAGCCCCTGCATTTCGATCACCTCTTCCACCGCCATCGGTGAAATACGGCGCATCACGGCTTTAATGCGAGCCACCAGCTCTTTTGGGGAGAACGGTTTAGTAATGTAATCGTCCGCACCGGTCTCCAGACCGCGCACGCGATCCTCTTCTTCTCCGCGCGCCGTGAGCATCACAACCGGGATATCGCGGGTCAGCGCTTCACGCTTCAGGTGTTTGATAAACTGCAGTCCGGAGCCGCCGGGCAACATCCAGTCCAGCAGAATCAGATCGGGCCAGGGTTCATTCAGCTGGTTCACTGCGCTGTCATAATCTTCCGCTTCAACCGGCTGGAAGCCGTTTTGCTCGAGCACGAAGCACACCATTTCACGAATTGGAGCTTCATCTTCTACGACCAGAATACGTCTCGCCATACTTTGCCCTGTCTTATCTTATTTACGTTACAAGTTTGTAATTCGGCGCCATTATGCGTCAGATTTATGACAGATTTATGAAAAACAGTACCACTATAAATGGCAAACTGTTGTTTTATTACAGCGGTTATTTTCCCTTCTCTGAACGTTTATAATCCTGCTTTCTCTTTTTTGCCACGGATCAGCTATGCGCATACTACACACCTCGGACTGGCATCTGGGTCAAAATTTTTACAGCAAAAGCCGTGCGGCTGAACATGAAGCGTTCCTGAACTGGCTGCTGGAAACGGCCCGGACGCATGAGGTGGACGCGATTATCGTGGCGGGAGATATTTTTGATACCGGCTCGCCGCCGAGCTACGCGCGCGAGCTGTACAACCGCTTCGTGGTGAATTTACAGCAAACAGGGTGTCATCTGGTGATTGTCGCCGGCAACCACGATTCCGTCGCAACGCTGAATGAATCCCGCGACATCCTGGCGTTTCTCAATACCACCGTCGTCGCCAGCGCCGGGCACGCCCCGCAGATCCTGAAAAAACGCGACGGGTCGCCGGGGGCGGTGCTGTGTCCGATACCGTTTTTACGTCCGCGCGACATCGTGCAAAGCCAGGCGGGGCTGTCGGGTGCGGAAAAGCAGCAGCATTTATTACAGGCCATCACCGACTATTACCACCAGCAGCACGCCGAAGCCTGTGCACTGCGGGGTGACCAGCCGATTCCGGTGATTGCAACCGGGCATCTCACCACGGTCGGGGCCAGTAAAAGTGACGCCGTGCGTGACATCTATATCGGCACGCTGGATGCCTTTCCGGCGCAAAACTTCCCGCCAGCCGACTACATCGCGCTAGGCCACATCCACCGCGCTCAGGTCATCGGCGGCTGCGAGCATATCCGCTACTGTGGCTCACCTGTTTCGCTCAGCTTCGACGAAACGGGCAAAGCCAAATCCGTGCATCTGGTGAGTTTTAGCGAGGGCAAACTCAGCGCCGTCGAGACGCTGGAGGTGCCCGTCACCCAGCCGCTGGCGGTGCTGAAGGGCGATCTCGACGCCATTTCCACCCAGTTGGAGCAGTGGCGCGGCGTCGAGCAAGATCCCCCCGTCTGGCTGGATATCGAAATCACCACCGACGACTACCTGCACGATATGCAGCGAAAAATCCAGGCACTGACCGAAGACTTGCCGGTAGAGGTGTTACTGGTGCGCCGCAGCCGCGAGCAGCGCGAGAAAATTCTGTTAAGCGCTCAACGCGAAACGCTCAGTGAGCTTCGGGTTGAAGAGGTGTTTGAACGCAGGCTCTCGCAGGAGGAAATCGACGACACGAAGCGCGCAAGACTCAGCGAACTGTTCAGCCATACCCTGCATGCGCTCAATGATGAGGAAGAAAACGCGTGAAAATTCTGAGCCTGCGCCTGAAAAATATCAACTCCCTCAAGGGCGAGTGGAAAATTGACTTTACCGCTGAGCCGTTTGCCAGCAACGGGCTGTTTGCCATCACCGGCGCGACCGGGGCAGGTAAAACTACCCTGCTCGACGCCATCTGTCTGGCGCTTTATCACGAAACGCCGCGCCTGAATAAGGTCTCCCAGGCGCAAAACGATCTGATGACGCGCGACACCGCCGAGTGCCTGGCGGAAGTGGAGTTCGAGGTAAAAGGCATCGCCTACCGCGCCTTCTGGAGCCAGAACCGGGCGCGCAACCAGCCTGACGGGAACCTGCAGGCACCGCGCGTTGAGCTGGCGCGCTGCGAAGATGGCAAAATCCTGGCCGACAAAGTGACGGATAAACTGGAGCAAACCGCCGCGCTCACCGGGCTGGACTATGGCCGCTTTACCCGCTCGATGCTGCTCTCACAGGGGCAATTTGCTGCCTTCCTCAACGCCAAACCGAGCGATCGTGCCGAGCTGCTGGAAGAGCTGACCGGCACCGAGATCTACGGCCAGATTTCCGCCATGGTGTTTGAAAAACACAAAGCCGCCCGCAGCGTGCTTGAAAAGTGCGAGGCGCAGGCGGCGGGCGTCGTGCTGTTGAGTGAAGAGCAACAGCAGCAGTTACAGCAAAGTTTGCAGGCACTTACTGACGAAGAGAAAATCCTGCTGGAACAGCAGCAAAGCCAACAGAAAGATTTTCAGTGGCTTACGCGCCATGAAGAGCTCGTAAGAGAGCAACAGCGCGTCAACGCGCTCCAGCAGCATGCGCAACAGGCGCTGGCGGACGCAGCACCTGAGCTGGCAAAACTCCAGCTTGCTCTGCCCGCCGCCCAGCTTCGACCGCTTTGGGAGCATCAGCAGGAACAAACCGCACGCCTGACGCAAACGCAGCAGCGTATTATCGAAGTAAATACTCGCTTACAAGCCAAAACCGCACTGCGCGCGCGGATCCGCAACTCTGCACTGCGTAACCACGAGCAGCTACATACCGAACTGACGTCGCTGGCGCAGTGGCTGGCGGAGCACGAGCGTTATCGCCTGCTGGGGCAGGAGATCGCCGGATGGCGTGCCCAGTTCTCGCAGCTTAACCGCGATAAAACGCAGTTAGCCTCGCTTGCGGCGCGGATAGGTGAATTACGCAACAAGCTGGCTGAGATGCCGGAAAATGCGCTGACGCTAACGGCGGACGAAGTCAGCGTGGCCATGGAGCAGCAGTCCCGGTCACGCACGCTGCGCCAGCAGCTGACGTCGCTGCATGCCCGCTATCAGCCGCTGCAAAAGCGCCTGCGCCAGAGCGGTGAAAGCGTGCAGAAGGCGCAGGCCGAACAAAATAAACTCAATGAAACGCTGACGCTGCGCCGCCAGCAGTACAAAGAAAAAAACCAGCACTATCTCGACCTGAAAGCCCTGTGCGAGACCGAAGCAACAATCAAGAAGCTGGAGCATTACCGTTCGCAGCTTGAGGCGGGTAAACCCTGTCCGCTGTGCGGTTCCTGCGAACATCCGGCCGTTGAGCAATATCAGTCGCTTGAGCTGACGGATAACCAGCGCCGCCGTGATGCCCTGGAAAAAGAGGTCGCCGCCCTTAAAGAGGAAGGCCTGCTGGTGCTGGGACAGGTCAATGCCCTGACTCAGCAGATCCAGCGTGAAACAGACGACGCGCAGACGCTTTCTCAGGAAGAGCAAGCGCTCACTAAAGAGTGGATGGCGGCCTGCACGTCCCTGAACATTTCATTGAATATTCAGGATGATATCGCGCCATGGCTGAACGAACAGGAACAGTACGAGCGCCAGCTTTATCAGCTCAGCCAGCGGCTGACCCTGCAGAACCAGCTGAACGAACAGGAAGCGCAGGAGCGGCAGTATCAGCAGCAGCTGGCGGCCACGCGCCAGGCGCTAGAACATGCCCTGCTCGCGCTCTCACTTAACGCACCTGAAGAGGGTCAGGAAGCCGCCTGGCTTCAGGCCCGTGAAGCTGAATTCGCGCAGTGGCAGGAGAAGCAAGCGCAGCACGGCGTGCTTCAGGAACGCATAAACGCCCTGAAGCCGCTGCTCGACGCGCTACCGGAAACGAACAGCGAAGACGCCGAACCGGCCATTCCTGACCACTGGCGCGACGTCCACGACGAATGCGTGTCGCTGCAAAGCCAGCTCACCGCGCAGCAGCAGCAGGAAAAGCTGGAGCAAGAGCGACTGCAGCAGTCGCAGACGCAGTTCAGCGCGGCGCTCTCGGCGAGCTGCTTTGCCGATCGGGACGCGTTTCTTGCCGCCCTGCTGGATGACGATGCCATTCGCCACCTCGAACAGCGAAAGCAGTCGCTGGAAAACCAGATACAGCAGGCCGCGGCCCTTTGCGATCAGGCGAACCAACAGCTGCAGTCTCATCTGGCGCTGCGGCCGGAAGGGCTCAACGAAGATGCTCCTGCGCTGCAAAGCCAGCTGCAGCAGCTGGCGCAACGGCTGCGCGAGAACACCACGCATCAGGGTGAGTTCCGTCAGCAGCTTAAGCAGGACAGCGATAACCGGCAGCATCAGCTGGCGTTGATGCAGGAAATTGAAGAGGCCGCGCGCCAGGCAGACGACTGGGGGTACCTGAACGCGCTGATCGGCTCGAGCACCGGCGACAAGTTCCGCAAGTTCGCCCAGGGGCTGACGCTGGACAATCTTGTCTGGCTTGCTAACCAGCAGCTTAACCGTTTACACGGGCGTTATTTATTGCAGCGTAAGGCCAGCGACGCGCTGGAGCTGGAAGTGGTGGATACGTGGCAGGCGGATGCGGTTCGCGATACCCGCACGCTCTCAGGCGGCGAGAGCTTCCTGGTCAGCCTGGCGCTGGCGCTGGCGCTTTCCGATCTGGTGAGTCATAAAACGCGGATCGATTCCCTGTTCCTGGATGAAGGGTTCGGCACGCTCGACAGTGAGACGCTGGATACGGCGCTGGATGCGCTCGACGCACTAAACGCCACCGGGAAAACCATCGGCGTGATCAGCCACGTAGAGGCGATGAAAGAGCGTATTCCGGTGCAGATCAAGGTGAAGAAAATTAACGGGCTGGGGTATAGCAGGCTGGATAAGGAATTTGCGGTGGGGTGAAGGGTGGAACGGTGCGTTCTGGTGCCCCTCACCCTTGCCCTCTCCCACAGGGAGAGGGAATAAACACTATTTGCTTTTATTCCGGCCACAGCCACGCCGCGCCGCGCACGCCGCTGGAGTCACCGTGGACAGCTTTGCGGATCGGGGTTTCACACTCGCCGCCGAAAACCCACTGTTTCACCAGGTTCGGTACCGTGGCGTACAGCCGGTCGACGTTGCTCATGCCGCCGCCGAGCACAATCACGTCCGGATCGAGAATATTCACCACGTGGGCCAGCGATTTCGCCAGCCGCATTTCGTAGCGGCTCAGCGCCAGCTCCGCCACCGGATCCTGCGCTTCGACCAGACGCATGATCTCATTACCCTTGAGCGGCTGGCCGCTCAGGCGGTGGTAGTCGGTCGCAAAACCGGTACCGGAGATAAACGTCTCAATACAGCCCTGCTTTCCGCAGTAGCACGGCACTTCAGCGCGGTATTTAAGCTCGTCTTCATCCATCCACGGCAGCGGGTTGTGCCCCCACTCGCCCGCGGTGCCGTTACCGCCGATATGGGCGCGTCCGCCAAACGCCACGCCCGCACCGCAGCCGGTACCGACGATCACGGCAAATACGGTCTGGGCACCTGCCGCCGCGCCGTCGATGGCCTCGGAGACCGCCAGACAGTTAGCGTCGTTGGCCAGACGCACTTCCCGGTTCAGACGTTGGCTCAAATCTTTATCGAACGGCTGACCGTTGAGCCAGGTGGAGTTGGCATTTTTAACCACGCCGGTATACGGCGAGATCGACCCCGGGATCCCCATCCCTACGCTCCCGGTTTGCCCTGTCGCCTGCTCGGCCATCTCAACCAGTTGGGCAATCGTCTCGATAGTCTGGCGATAATCATCGCGCGGCGTTGGCAGACGATGGCGAAACAGCTGCTGCCCCTGCTCGCTCAGCGCGATGACTTCTGTTTTGGTGCCGCCCAAATCGATCCCAATACGCACAAGACTCTCCTCATTATTTTGATTATCAACAGAGTAGAAGCACGCATCCCGATTAGCAATGCAAGCGATGCGACAATTCGTTATCATGCCCGCTGATTTAACGACAAGGCCGTGGAAATTATCATGCTGTGGTTCAAAAATTTGATGGTTTACCGTCTCAGCCGCGACGTTTCGCTGCGTGCAGAAGAGATGGAAAAACAGTTAGCCGCTTATACCTTTTCCCCTTGCGGTAGCCAGGATATGGCAAAAACCGGTTGGGTTCCGCCAATGGGTTCACAAAGCGATGCACTGACCCACGCCAGCAGCACGGGTCAAATTATCGTCTGTGCCCGTAAAGAAGAGAAAATCCTGCCGACGCCGGTGGTTAAGCAGGCGCTCGAGGCGAAAATTTTTAAGCTGGAAGCCGAACAGGGCCGCAAGCTGAAAAAAACCGAAAAAGATTCGCTGAAGGACGAAGTACTGCACTCCCTGCTGCCGCGCGCCTTTAGCCGCTTCAGCCAGACCATGATGTGGATCGACACCGTCAACGGGCTGATCATGGTGGACTGCGCCAGCGCCAAGAAAGCAGAAGATACGCTGGCCCTGCTGCGCAAAAGCATCGGATCTTTACCGGTCGTTCCGCTGGCGCTGGAAACGCCGATCGAGCTGACGCTGACCGAATGGGTACGCAGCGGCGCTGCGGCCCAGGGCTTCCAGATCCTTGATGAAGCCGAGCTGAAAGCCCTGCTGGAAGATGGCGGCGTGATCCGCGCGAAGAAGCAGGATCTGGTCAGCGACGAGATCGCCGTACACATCGAAGCGGGTAAAGTGGTCACCAAGCTGGCGCTCGACTGGCAGCAGCGCATCCAGTTCGTGATGTGCGACGACGGCTCCGTGAAGCGTCTGAAGTTCTGCGACGAGCTGCGCGATCAGAACGAAGATATCGACAGAGAAGATTACGCCCAGCGTTTTGACGCGGATTTCATCCTGATGACCGGCGAGCTGGCCGCGTTGATTCAGAATCTGGTGGAAGGTCTCGGCGGCGAAGCGCAGCGATAACGGGCAAAACGTAGGCCGGGTAAGCGTTAGCGCCACCCGGCTAATTTTTTATTTCAGGTAGCGGCACAGATAAGAGGTGGGCTCAGCCACCTGCAAATGAAATTCGCTGTGGCCAGGGACGTTGAAAACTTGCCCGGCAGCGTAAACTTTCCATTCCGTTTCGCCCGGCAGCAGGACGTTCAGCGCACCGCTGACGACCGTCATTTCTTCCGCTTCCGCCGTGCCAAAGGTGTATTCCCCTTCTGCCATTACGCCAACGCTGGCGCGGCCAGTGCTGCTGCTGGTAAAACCAATGGATTTCACTTTACCGGAAAAGTATTCGTTACTCTGAAGCATGAACTGGCCCTTATATTTTTAGATAAAAATTCACTATAGGGGCCATGCTCATCACCTGTCACGCAAAATCATTACACGAGCAGTTCCGAGGCCAGGCGAGCCATCAGAACGTTGGATAACAGCACCGGGACATCCAGCGCTTTTTGCAGTAAATCACGATGATGCTGGTGGAAACCCAGGCAGTCCAGAATCAGGACATCGGCCCCTCTCTCCAGCAGTTCCTTCCCGGCAGCAATGAGTTTGGCCTCACTGTCCCAGAACGGATTGGCCAGTGCGTACAAAGGCACTTTTTCCAGCACGTGCCATTTTGCCTCCTGGTTATCCATGAGTTCCTCGATGGGGACAATCACCCCCACCTGATGACCATCCACGATGGAGGCCACCAGCGGCGGAATGATCCGCATCGGTTCCAGTAAAATCGCATTGCGCGCCATCAGCCCCTTAATGGGAGCCGTGCTCATCAGCAAAATAACGTCATAACCTTGATTATCGAGCACTTCTATCACGCCCTGCAGCGAGCGCTCGATTTTCTGGCGTGAAACGTGCGCCAGTTTACCGTCACTTAATAACGTCGCCAGGGGATCCTCCCCCGCCTCGACAGCGTAGTCCTCCATGACCTCTTCCCGACTCATCTTCCCCAACAGGCTAAGATGCGTTATCTGTTGTTCAGATACATGCTCGGTTAAGAGCGGTAACACTTCGCTTACAGGGACCACACCAATGGTGAGGATCGCCAACGTTGCCTTCATCTTTATCGCCTTCCATTACTTCAACATCGTGCACACAGGTACAGGCTCACTACGCTGCACAGTTCGTTTTTTCAACAAAACAGCACCAAGCGTAGCAGGTGATCCCGACATCGAAATGTAAAGATCGCCTGCCGATACCAGAGTTACTTGTAATAACTAAATATTAACTCCTGCTTAACTTTCACGATGAGTAAAAAGTGTGATTCAGGCACGATCCTGGAGCGTTTAGGAAAACATTCAGGTTATGTCGGGATCTTCATAGCGCCGTTTCGCATCCAGCGCTTCCTGTTCAGTCTCGTGTTCACTGATCAGCGAGTCCGGCTTGGGGTGATCGGCACGCAGTTGATACCAGGTCACGGTATGACCCGTATGGCCTTTTTCAACGGTAACAATGCGCGCTTCACGCGGATAGGGAGGTCTGGTTGGCATAGCTCATCCTTTTTTTATGTCTGAGCTATAAGTATAGACGCCGCTTAGCTGGCACAAGCCAAACGCAGGGCGGTAATAATCTGAATCACAACGTCTTCGGGAGAGGCTGACGCATCCACCACGTGGTGAGCCGCTTCGCGGTATAACGCATCGCGTTCCGCCAGCACTTCACTCACCTCTTCGTTCAGCGGCCTGGAGGTCAGCGCAGGGCGTTGCCCCTCTTCCGGAAAGGCTTCCAGACGCCCAACCAGGGCCGACACCGGCGCGCTAAGGTAGATCACAATCCCCTTTTCGCGCATAAAGTGACGATTACACTCCGCCAGAACAATGCCACCCCCGGTCGCGATCACGGCAGACGGGGTGGTGACCGCTTTCAGCGCGGCCGTTTCGCGCGCGCGAAAGCTCTCCCATCCCTCTTGCTCAACAATCTCAGCGATGGTTTTTCCGGCCTCGGTTTGCAGCCAGTGGTCGGTATCCACAAACTGGCGATGACACACGCGTGCCAGCTCCAGGCCAACGGTGGTTTTCCCACAGCCGCGGGGGCCAACTAAAAAGATGGGTTGGGTCATAGCCAGGTGTTCCCCTTGATGCCGGATGGCTGAAGAGTGTAAAGAAATAATTGCAGAAGATGTTGCGATTACTTTACTGCAAAGCGGTACGGGATGACAACCCTGTGGAAGCCACACTGTACCACAAATTGACAATAATTATCATTACGCTGTGCGGCGCTTTACTTCCAGCAGCCATTTATCCAGTTCGGCAGCAAACTGCTGACGATCGCGCTGTGACAGGCTGTCCGGTCCCCCGGTCTGCACGCCGCTGGCCCGCATCGTATCCATAAAATCGCGCATGGTGAGCTTCTCGCGAATGGTCGACTGCGAGTATCGCTCTCCGCGCGGATTGAGCGCCGCGGCCCCTTTTTCCAGCACTTCGGCAGCCAGGGGAATATCCGCCGTGATCACCAGATCCTCCGCGCTGCACAGGCGGACAATTTCGTTATCCGCCACGTCGAACCCGGCCGGCACGCGCAAAGAGCGGATGAACCGCGAAGGCGGTACGCGAATATTCTGGTTCGCCACCAGCGTCAGCGGCATCTGAACGCGCTCGGCGGCGCGAAATAAAATCTCTTTAATCACATTCGGACACGCGTCCGCATCAACCCAAATCGCCATATTGTCTCCCCATAATAACTCTGCCGACTATTGTCGCCTGCATTTCGTTGTTAAGCTATCAATCAGAGAAAACAACGCATAATGACGGAGAATCGTGATGGACAAGAAAATCGGGTTTATCGGCTGCGGTAACATGGGCAAAGCCATCCTGGGCGGCCTGATCGCCAGCGGGCAGGTGCTGCCGGGTCAGATTTGGGTCTATACCCCGTCACCGGACAAGGTCGCCGCGTTGCGCGATCAGTACGGGATCAACGCCGCCGAAAGCGCGCAGGAAGTGGCCCAGGTCGCCGATATCGTCTTTGGCGCCGTCAAGCCGAACATCATGATCAAAGTACTGAGCGATATCACCTCCAGCCTGAATAAAGAGACGCTGGTGGTGTCGATTGCCGCGGGCGTCACCCTCGATCAGCTGGCGCGCGCGCTGGGTCACGATCGTAAAATCGTCCGCGCGATGCCCAATACCCCTTCGCTGGTCAACGCCGGCATGACCTCCGTCACGCCTAACGCGCTGGTGACCTCAGAAGAAGTGGCTGATGTACTGAACATTTTCCGCTGCTTCGGCGAAGCAGAAGTGATTGCCGAATCGATGATCCATCCGGTGGTCGGCGTCAGTGGATCAGCCCCTGCGTATGTCTTCATGTTTTTAGAAGCGATGGCCGATGCCGCCGTTCTTGGTGGAATGCCGCGCGCCCAGGCGTATAAATTCGCCGCGCAGGCCGTCATGGGCTCCGCCAAAATGGTGCTGGAGACCGGTAAACACCCGGGTGAGCTGAAAGATATGGTCTGCTCCCCTGGCGGTACCACCATTGAAGCGGTGCGGGTGCTGGAGGAGCGCGGGTTCCGCTCGGCCGTCATTGAGGCAATGGTAAAATGCATGGAAAAATCAGAGAAGCTGAGTAAATCCTGATTTCTGACCGGGCGTCAGGCGGCCACTTCGGTGCGGCCGCGCCCGGCATTTTTCGCCCTGTACAGCGCCACGTCAGCCGCCTTCAGCCACTCCCGATAATGTCCAAACTGCGGCCCCCAGGGGGCAACGCCTACGCTGATGCGCAGCGCTTCTTTTGGTGCGCACGGTAACGTCAGTTTTTCCAGCCGCTCATGCAACCGCGACATCACCGCGATGGCGCTTTCCGCCGCGGTCTGCGACATAATCACCGCAAACTCATCCCCACCAAACCGGCCTATAGCATCGCCAGACCGTACTGACCGCTGGAGCTGACGCGTAATGGCGATGATCGCCTCGTCGCCGACAGCGTGCCCCCAGGTGTCGTTGATGTTTTTAAAGTGGTCGATATCAATCAGCAAAATCGTGGCGGTGCAGTGGTCGCGGCGGCAATGCTCAAATTCATTTCGCAGCAGCATTTCCCAGTGGCGGCGATTAAAGACCCCGGTCATGCCGTCACGGGTGCTCATCATTTCCAGCCGCTGCTTGTGCTCTGCAAGCCTGACGGCGGTGCGGTGGCTGAGCCAGGCAAAAAGCATGGGATAAAGCACCAGTACGGGCAGCGTTAGGCCCCACTCTACCGGGTCGGGCCTGAAAACAGCCACGCTCCCGACAAGCGGCAGCGTCACCAGCGCGGAGAGCAGAGTCAACAGGATCCCCGGGATAAACAGGCGACAGCCCCCGGAGCCCATCATATTCATACCTACCATCATCACCAGCGCTGCCGAGGGTAACGCGCTCATCCCCATCACGCCGATCCAGAGCCCGGCAATGATGGCATCGATCTTAAGATTGAACACTTCCTGCTGTTGAGGTGACGCGGCCCGGCAGGATAACTGCCAGGCGAAATGGGGCCAGACGAACGCCCAACCGACCAGTAAAAGCCACCAGCCTCCGGGTAAAAAATGGGTGACCAGCATTCCCGCAACCGGGAAAAACATCGCTGCCAGCCCCACGGCGCGCGCCAGCCGAACCCGCCGGGCAAACTGAATGCCGGCACGGTGAGGGTCATCCTGAGAAAGGGTTAAATTCCACTCTTCCCGAATGCGCTTTTTGTTGTAATACGTTTCATCATTCATCATTTTTGGGAATATTCTGAAACATTTTCCCAAATTATAGAGAGGGGGTCTGCGGGGAAAGTATGAAATTTCGGGTGAGCCGCCGATGCCGCTCACCCGTTCGAACTACACTTTTTTCTTCAGGCAGGCACTCATGAACTTGCTGCGGTCATCCCCTTTAAGGGACTGCTCGGTTGCCTTGGCATTACACTCGCGCATCTTTTGCTGCTGAGGCGTCAGGCTTTTTTCAGCCGGCTTCGAGGCGCCGTTTTTGAGGCAGTCGCTCATGTAGGTCTTACGAGCATCGCCCTTAAGACTCTGAGACGTCGCCTGTTGATTACAGGTAGTCATACGCTGCTGCTGCGGCGTTAACGTTTTCTCTTCCGCGTTCGCCGATGCGACCAGGAACAGGCCGGAGAGCAGAGTAACCAGTAATGTTGTTTTCATTGCACCATCCTTTTGTGAACATTCCCTGTAAGTCTGGTTCGTGACAGGAAAAAAACCACCCGGCAGATGTGATTTCCGCCGGGATTTTATTATTTAAGGCCCAGCGCCGCCTTCATGGTGTAGAACAGATCCGTTTGATCGGTCAGGCCTACCACGTTGGCCGCGTGCGGGCCGTAGGCGGCAATACGCAGCTGGGTGCCCGTGTGCTCCATGGACTCTTCTTCAGAGTTGCCGTAGCTCATCACCATGACGGCACCATCTTTGGTGTTTAGCGCCTGCGTCAGGCCAGGGGCTTTGGTATCTGGCGGAATGATTTGGCTGGCGTGCGCGTGGTCCGCGGTGACGATCACCAGGGTGTTACCGTCTTTTTTCGCGAACGCGAGCGCTTTCTGCACCGCTTCGTCCAGATCGACGGTTTCGCCAATCTGACCGCACGGATTTGCCGCATGATCCTGCTTATCGATCGACGCGCCTTCTACCTGCAGGAAGAACCCTTTTTCGCTCTTGCTCAGCAGAGAAATCGCTTTATCGGTCATCGCCGCCAGCGTCGGTACGCTGTCCGTGCGTTTCGGGTTTGGCGCACAGGTCACCGCAGGCTGATCGATATTGCCGTGATACGAGGCTTTTGGACCTTCCCAGCGCACGGGCATGTTGCCGTCAGAGAACAGCCCCAGCAGCGGTTTATCCTGGTTCGCCTCGGTTATCGCCGCCAGAGCATTTGCGTCACTCACCAGCTGATAGCCGCGAGCCTGCGCCTGCTCGCGCAGCGTTTTGCCCTGCCATTCGCCCGCCGTTGCGGTTTCCGCGAATGTTTTCGCGCCGCCGCCCAGCGTCACGTCAGGACGCGCGTTCAGCAACTGTTCCGTAATCGAGCCTTTGCCGCCTTTTTCCAGCGCATTCGTTGGGCATTTTTCGCTGGTCGCTGACGGGCCGTAGCATTTACGCGAGGTCACGTGTGCCACCAGCGCCGCAGGCGTCGCATCCTGAAGTTCAGCGGTGGAGACGTTGCCGGTCGCCAGGCCCGCCGCTTTTGCCATCTCCAGAAGGGTTTGATGATCTTTTTCGTGAATATCCACGCCCAGCGCACCATTATAGGTTTTCACGCCGGTGGACCACGCAGTGGCAGAGGCCGCGGAGTCCGTTACGTAATCCGGTTTACCGGTTTTTTTATCCAGCGCGTAGTGGGTATATTGTCCGGTCAACGGTAATGCGTCGATACCTTTAAAAAAGCCGCCCGCACCCTCGGCATAATTTCGCGCCGCCGTGATTTCGGAATCCCCCATTCCATCGCCAATCAGCAGAATAATATTTTTCGCTGGCTTATCATTCAGCGAAGCGCGAATAGCAGCAGTTTGATCTTCAGATAAACGACGCGCGCCGCCAGGCTGGGTGATATCCCCTTTTGCCGCACGATTATCCAGCACGCTGGTTTGCGTCGTATCAGCATAAATGGCAGGGGTAATTAACAGGGGAAGTAATGCGATGAAAAGTGCGCTCTGTTTCAATTTATTTTCTCCATGTACAAATACATAAAAATAAAAACAGAGCGACTATAGGCATCCTGCATGACAATTCTATGACACGTCGTTACGTCCTGTGACGGTTTAGCTGCGCGGATGCCTTAACAGCTTCTTTACGTACTGGTGGAGCATCTCAGCATCCTCAACCGGTACCTGCGATTCAGGCCTGACGCTATCCAGCGCGCCTTCCACGCTCTCAATCAACGCCTGCTGATCGGTTTTCGCCATTTGTCGCAGCAGCGCGGTGACCACAATTTCAAGCGCTTCGACCTGAGCCACCAGCTCTTTTGACTCTTCTTCCTTTTGTGCCAGCTTGACCAGCAATTCAGCAATGAGGTTTTTCATCGTGCCAGTTCCTTTTCAGTTTTGTCTGAAGTTATCACTCTGAATCCCTATTGCAAAGAGAAGAAATTAATTATGGTATGCAAAAGTGATACAGGAACGGAAATAAAGAGGCAGCGCCGTGAGCGAAACGTTTTTCTATAAAAAGCAGCCGCATTTTGTTATATAAAAATGCGGCTACCATAAGAATATATAATACATCTATGAAATCGTTACCTTGCCGATTTGGCCTCCGCCATTTGTCTGCGGCGTCGCAGCGCAATAGCCAGCTGGATAATATTGATTAAAACGACAATAGCTGTCGCCGCAAATACCCAACGAAAACCGGCCATCGCAGAAACGGAGGCGCCAATAAGCGGGCCGGCAACATTCCCCAGATACATAAACGACTGGTTATATCCAAAAATACGCCCCGTCACCTGGTCGCTGGAATATTTGACCAACAGGGTCTGTACCGCAGGCAACATGGCGCCATCAGCAAAGCCGAGCAGAAATCGCAATATGCCAAGCTGAAGCGGAGAGGTGACAAACGACATCGCGAAGAAGAGCACCACCGCAAAGATCAGCGTCGCCATCAGGATGCGCGCCGTGCCGATCCTGTCACCCAGTTTTCCCAGACGCGGCGCGGAAATCAGGGCTGATACGCCCGGCACGGCGGCAATCATGCCGCTAAGAAAAGCGATATTCGTGCTCTCCGGCTCCATCGACTTGATAAACAGCGCCAGAATCGGCCCCACCGAACCATTACAGAGCTGGATCACCATAGTGGTCACAAACAGGCTGATCATCAGGCCCGGATAAGGCAGCGAGGCGAAAACGGCCTTGCCGCTGAGGCGTTCAGACTTACTGATAACCGGGCGGCCCCCTTCTTTAATCAGAAAGAGCGTGACCAGAAAACTGACCACCAGCAGAACCGCAGTGATGATAAATACCGCACGCAGCCCGACGTGGTCCGCCAGAAAGCCCCCCAGCAGCGGCCCGCCGATGACGCCGCTGATCTGTGCCGTGGAGAGTGTACTCAGCGCCCAGCCGCTACGCTCGCGCGGCACCTGAGAGGCGACCAGCGCCATGGCGTTTGGAATATACCCGGACGTCAACCCCATCACCGCCCGCAGGAAGAACAGCTGCCAGACGTTGGTGGCGAAGGCCTGCAGCAGAATGGCAATCGCCATCCCGAGCGAGGCGCGTAGCAGCATCAGTTTACGGCCTTTCCGATCCGCCAGGCTGCCCCACATCGGTGACACAATGGCGGAAACCAGAAACGTGACGCTGAACGTCAGACCGGACCACATGGAAAGGGCTTCATGCGAGGTCACCCCCAGCTGCGACACGTACAGAGGCAGGAACGGCAAAATCTGGCTGATGGCCAGTCCGGTAAAGAAGCAGCCGAACCAAACCGAGATGAGATTAACTTTCCAGGATTCCATAAAGAAATAGTCTTCATTTTTAGGCGAATTCGCCGACAGATTAGCAAGTTACGCGTATTAACGTCGCACCAGAGATGCGGCCCGACTGACTTTGGTGTTTTATCTCCCCAGTCATCATATTTGTGAAATAAGTCACAATTCATCCATTTTCTGGCGGAATATTATGCTTCAACGGCAGAGGCCAAAACCGCGCATTCCCAGATGAAAATGGTTGGCATGCGCCGCGTTATACTCCGGCCCCAGTCCGTTTCCGTAGTACCCACAGCTCGCCGCCAGCATGGCCTTCAGCCAGGGCTGCGTGGTGGCCGCCTTCCAGCCGTTCAGCACCGTGACGCGTTCACCGTTCGCCAGACGAAAAGCGGCAATATCCAGCGCCTCCGCCGTGGCATGTTCACTGCGGCGCGCGTCAGGGCGATGATAAATATTGCGGCAGGCAAAGCTGCCGAGGTGGTCGATACGCGCCAGGTCACTGCCCGTATAACGTTTTGTCAGCGGCCGGGCCTGCTGGCTGATAAAGAGGGCTGAGCTGAGCGCCAGCGGGCAGCTGGCAAGAAAACTGCTGTTCAGGCCGACCGGGCCGAAGTCACTCACGCGCACGACGTTATTAAGCGGACACGCGCCGCCGCTATCAGCCACCGGCTGGGTGCGGATGAGATCGCGTTGATTAGCCTGTGCGAGCAGGCTCGCGCACGCCTCGTGGGTTAAACGCCGAAGCTTATACTGGGTGATTCGACCCGGCGGGTCGTCAAGCGTCAGCGGCATGAAAGGGTTGTAGTAAGGCGGCAACCAGCGGTAACCCACCGTTGCGATGGCCAAAATGATAAATACGGTCAGCAGCGTTTTTCCTTTCACTCTCCCCCCTCAACATTCCCCAAAACATTATGGCAGAAGGCCGCGAAACCCGCCGGGCATCGTGGTATGTTATTGGCTTTTCGTCATACTGGAAGAGAGTGAGATGGCTAAGCAGCGCGTAGGTATTGTCTTTGGGGGAAAATCAGCGGAACACGAAGTGTCATTGCAATCGGCCAAAAATATCGTTGATGCGATCGATAAAAGCCGTTTCGACGTGGTGCTGCTGGGCATTGATAAACAGGGCCAGTGGCACGTTAACGATGCCAGCCAGTATCTGCTGAATGCCCACGATCCGGCACATATCGCCCTGAATCCTTCAGAAATTAGCGTCGCCACCGTACCCGGCGTCGTAAAAGGGCAGCTCATCGACGCCGGCAATGCGCAGGCTCTCGCCCAGATCGACGTCGTCTTCCCGATTGTTCACGGCACCCTGGGCGAAGATGGTTCCCTGCAGGGAATGCTGCGCATGGCCAACCTGCCGTTCGTCGGATCGGACGTCCTCGGCTCTGCCGCGTGCATGGACAAAGACGTCACCAAACGCCTGCTGCGCGATGCCGGGCTGAATATTGCGCCGTTCGTGACGCTCACCCGCGCCAACCGCGACAAACACAGCTTTACGCAAATCAGTGCAGAGCTGGGTCTGCCGTTGTTTGTGAAGCCTGCAAACCAGGGCTCCTCCGTGGGCGTCAGCAAAGTGACCAGCGAAGCTGAGTTCACGCAAGCCGTCCGCCTGGCTTTTGAGTTCGACCATAAAGTGGTGGTTGAGCAGGGCATCAAAGGTCGTGAAATTGAGTGCGCCGTGCTGGGCAACGATTTTCCCCAGGCGAGCACCTGCGGTGAAGTGATCTTAAACAGCGACTTCTACTCGTACGACACCAAATACATTGATGATAAAGGCGCGCAGGTTGTCGTGCCTGCGGCTCTCGATCCGGCGGTTAACGATAAGATCCGGGCGATCGCCATTCGCGCTTATCAGACGCTCGGCTGCTGCGGCATGGCGCGCGTGGATGTGTTCCTGACGGCGGAAAACGAGGTGGTGATCAATGAAATTAACACGCTGCCGGGGTTCACTAACATCAGCATGTATCCGAAGCTGTGGCAGGCGAGCGGCCTGAGCTACCCGGAATTGATCACCCGCCTGATCGAGCTGGCGCTGGAGCGTCACGCCGCCGACAGCGCGCTTAAAAGTTCCGTAAACGGTTAATCGGCGCGCTTCGCCGACTCTGCCTCATCCGCTGTCGTCTCTTCAGGGCGACGGCGGATAATCAACCCCGCCAGCCAGAAACTAATGACCCAGGTCACCAGCCCTACGGCATACGTTTGCCAGCCTTTTGCTTCAAACCCCAACAGGCCCACAATACCGTTAAGAATAAAGATCAGCCCGATAGCGAAGGCGTAGTAGTGCCAGTCACGGCGTAGTTTGGACGTGAGCTTCATAACAACTCCGGCAGGAAAAAAAGACATCCTCTCACAGTTTTACGGCCAGGTCTGTGGCAGATACGGAAATTCTGAAACGCGACGCAATTTCACTTAAGTTAATAAATTGTGACGTGCTGCAGAAATCAACAATCCAGGAGGATTCCGGCGCGTAAATTACCACGATTCTGATATTGACAAATGCGATGACCTGTCAAACTCACCCTGTACGAAGCGTATTAACAGAGCGATTTATCCGGAGGTCATCATGGCTGACTTTACATTGTCGAAACCGATTTTTGGCGGAAAACCAAAAACCTCTACGGCGGGTAATATCGCGTATGCCCTGTTTGTCCTGTTTTGCTTCTGGGCCGGCTCTCAGCTGCTAAATATGCTGGTGCATGCGCCAGGCGTTTATGAACATCTGATGCAGGTGCAGGATAACGGACGCCCGCGAGTTGAGATTGGCTTTGGCGTCAGCACCCTGTTCGGCCTGATCCCCTTCCTCGCGGGATGTATGATTCTGGGCGTTGTGGCATTAGTGCTGCGCTTTCGCCGCCGCCGTTAAAGCCCCATACAGCGAGCCCGGCGATCGTCCACGCGTTTTGCGAACCACGCGGTGGTCAGGTTACGCGTGATCTTCGGGCTTTCCAGCTGAATGCCCGGCAGGATAGCCCTCGGTAACGTTTTCCCGCTTTTCTGCTCTGCGAGCGCAAACACCTTCTTGTACAGATCCGTTTTCTCAAAGGCCAGACTATCGCCTTTCTCAAGCTGACGGCGAATGTCGCTGTTGCTCAGACCCAGCGTTGTCGAAAGTTTCCGTACGGCCAGCTCGGTGCCCCCTGCTTCGCT
This sequence comes from Enterobacter sp., assembly GCF_977039595.1. Taxonomy (NCBI): domain Bacteria; kingdom Pseudomonadati; phylum Pseudomonadota; class Gammaproteobacteria; order Enterobacterales; family Enterobacteriaceae; genus Enterobacter; species Enterobacter sp. Next base: position 14,125 of record NZ_CDRQYH010000025.1, on the reverse strand, counting down.
GCTGCCATAAGCGATGAGATCGCCGTCCAGCGCGAGCTTGACGCCGCTTGCGCGGCTGACCGCACTCTGGAATGCCGCATTACGGCTGGCATACCAGCCGGCGTTAAAGTCGGCAAAGCGGTACAGCGGCTCATCGTAGTTCGCCGGATAGTTCAACAGGTGATACGTGCCGAACCACAGTCCTCCGCGCAGGGAGAAGACCTCCTGACGCACCGTACCGTCGATTTTCCACGGATAGCCGTCGGTGTGTTTCTCCGCGAACGCGATGCTTACCTGCATCGGACCGCCGGTGTGGACCGGGTTCAGTGAGCCAAACAGCTTCTGCCCCATTGGGACCATGCTGATGAAATCATCAAAGATGGCGCTAAGCTGTTTTTCGGTTTTCACCGTATCCAGCCGTTCGCTGTAGCTTTTACCGTTCGGCGAGGTGATTTTAAGCGCTGTATGCACGAGGAACACCGGGATATGCATGGACTCCGCGCGGCGGTCGATCTCTTTCCAGGCGATTTTGTTCAGACCCGGCACAGCCGGATCTGACTGGTACATTGACTCCTGCTGCGCCACCGCCAGCACCGAACAGATGTTCTCCTCGGTCGGCGCGATCTTTTGGCTTTCAAAGGTTTTTGCCAACGCGTCTGCCCACGCATTGCGATCCTTCACGCTGGCGGGCATTTTCTGCCGCACAACGCTCGCCACATCAACGGGCTTCTCGCCCTTTTTGAGCGGAGCGGCCCCCTTTTCGGCACAGCCTGCCAGTACAAAAGCGGCCAGAATAGTCAACGGTAACGCGCGCGGTACAGCAAAAGACATAGCAACTTCCTGTATTAGCTAAATGTGTTGGTGACTTCCTGCAGGTCACGATCGTCCAGCTCGCGTTCAAAGCTGCGCAGACGTTTGTAGATGGACATCAGTTCTACCAGCGTGGTCCAGGAGCTGATCAGGTACTGGAACGACCCGCGAACCTGACCGAAAACGTTGGTGATCTGCGTCATCAGACCGAGCGTAATCGTACCCGCAACAATGGACGGAAACAGCAGGAACAAACCGAAAACGTTATCCACCTGCAGATACAAAATACGCGCGATGTTGAAATACATATAGTGGAAGTAGAGACGGAAATAGTTACGACGCACGGCGCCAAACAGCTCGCGGACGGTCGGCGGCGAGGCGCGGTTGGCATCGTCTTCGCCATAAACCAGCTCTTTACGGTATGCGGCTTCGACGCGTTGATTCTTAAACTCCAGACCCGGCAGTTTGATCCCCACCACCGCCAGCAGGCCCGTCCCCATCAGCGACCAGACGATCGCGGCAATCACCAGACCATACGGAATATGGCCGACAATCGGCAAATCCGGTACATGCGCCGAGAGCGTTACCAGCACCGGCAGGAAGGCAATCAGCGTCATAATGGCGTTGATAAAGCTGACGCCCATGTCTTCAAGCGTGGAGGCAAAACGCATGGTGTCTTCCTGCACACGCTGTGCGGCACCTTCGATATGGCGCAGGTGCTGCCAGTGCGCCATATAATGTTCGTTCATCGCGGTACGCCAGCGGAAAACGTAGTGGCTGACGAAGAAGTTGTTCATCACGCCGATGATAACCGCAATCAGGGCGATGCCGAGGAAGACGCCAACTTCATGGTAGAACTGATTGATGGTCACCTTGTGCGGCGAGCTCAGCGCGGTCTGGATCAGATCGTAGAACGGCGCATACCAGGCGTTAACCGCCACGCCCACTTCCACCAGGAACCAGGTGACGAAGATAATCAGCGATGTGCCGAGGATCGACCAGTACTGCCAGCGGTGCGGAGAATAGACAAACCAAAAAAGGGCAAACAGCCCTACGCACACCGTGTAGTAGGCATAAAACAGCAGGTAGCTGAGTGACCAGAAGCGCGCCGCGCTAATCGGTACCTCGCCTGTCGCTCCCGTGATGCGCGTCAGCCATGCGCCGCCGCCCGCCTGCCAGAAAATGACAGCGATGAGTGCCCAAATAAATGCCGACAGGAAAAAAGGCCCCGGCTTTGGGAAAAAAGACTTAAACATAATGCTTCCTTCTTGTTGTTATGGCTGTTGCTGTGCACAACACGTTACCAAACGAAATACCTGCCCAAGCCAGCCTCCCGGCTCAGGCAAAAAGGTCAGACCCGAGGGTTGATTATTAGTTCGCTTTCCAGTTTTTGAGAATTGTTTCGGTGCGTTTCACTGCGAGAGGGTTCGCCGGTGCGATGAAGTTACGCCAGACGTCGTTGTGATGTTTAATCAGGATCTGTGCTTCAGCAGCCGGGCGGTTGGATGTGGTATGGGCATCTTCCGCAACTGTGATGTGATAACCCCGGCTAACGCCGTTCTTGATCGTCGCATCGACGCAGTAATCGGTGGCGCAGCCGCAGATGACAAACTCGCGAATGCCCTGGTCACGCAGCAGCGTCTCAAGCGCCGTGTTGTAAAAGGCATCACAGGCCGTTTTGGTCACGTAAAGCGCGTCAGCGGGCTGATGGAGTTCAGGCAGTAGCGCAAACCCTTCACTTCCCTCTTCCAGCCCTCCGGCTTCGGTGTGCTGAATAAAAATCACCTTGTCGGCAGCCTGCGTAAGCTGGTTGATCAGAGACACACACTTTTCGCGCTGATGACGAGGGGTTTCAAATACCCCGTTCTGCATATCGACAACCATAACCACACGCTTCTCAGACATACCGTTCTCCGTAAGATTGAGTGACACTGGTGCTTATCATAAGCCCGATGTCACAAAATGGGAGATGGCTCGTAAGTAAATTGTTCATATTTACCCATGGTTACGTTTTTCTCGCTATCGTTATGCAATTCGGGGCATTGCGCGGTACCGTTTAGTAGTATAAATACCCATTACTTTCCTATTTCACTTCATGGATGCTTTTCGTTGAAACGTTGTCTGCTCTCTTTTGCCGCGCTGTGTGCGGTGAGCTTTTCTACCGCCCAGGCAGCCCAACCGCTGACGGCACCCGTTTTAGCTTCTGATATTGCCGATCGCTACGCGAACCTTATCTATTACGGCAGCGGCGCAACCGGGATGGCGATGGTCGTCATTGACGGCAACCAGCGCGTGTTCCGCAGCTTTGGTGAAACGCGCCCGGGAAATAATGTTCACCCGCAGCTGGATTCCGTTATCCGCATCGCGTCCTTAACCAAGCTGATGACCAGCGAAATGCTGGTGAAACTGCTCGACCAGGGCGTGGTGAAACTCGACGACCCGCTCAGCAAATATGCGCCTCCAGGCGCCCGGGTTCCAACCTATCAGGGTACGCCGATTCGGCTTGTGAACCTTGCCACCCACACCAGCGCCCTGCCGCGTGAGCAGCCGGGCGGGGCGGCGCATCGTGACGTATTTGTCTGGCCAACGCGCGACCAGCGCTGGAGCTATCTGAGTACCGCCACGCTGAAGGCGGCTCCGGGTTCGCAGGCCTCTTATTCAAACCTGGCCTTTGACCTGCTGGCGGACGCTCTTTCAACGGCGGCTGGCAAACCTTATACGCAGCTGTTTGAAGAGCAGATAACCCGTCCGCTGGGCATGAAAGACACCACCTTTACCCCGTCCCCGGACCAGTGCCGTCGCCTGATGGTGGCGGAGAAAGGCGCAAGCCCCTGTAATAACACGCTCGCGGCCGTGGGCAGCGGCGGGGTCTATTCCACGCCTGGCGACATGATGCGCTGGATGCAGCAGTTCCTTTCCTCGGATTTCTACGCTCGCAGCAGCCAGGCCGATCGTATGCAAACCCTGATTTATCAGCGTACCCAGCTGCACCGCGTCATCGGGATGGACGTGCCGGGTAAGGCCGATGCGCTCGGCATGGGCTGGGTCTATATGGCACCGAAAAATGGCCGTCCGGGTATTATTCAGAAAACCGGCGGCGGCGGTGGATTCATCACCTATATGGCCATGATCCCGCAGTCAAACGTGGGCGCATTTGTGGTGGTCACCCGCTCTCCGCATACGCGTTTCGTCAATATGAGTGACGGGATTAATAACCTGGTGGCTGAGCTGAGCGCCAATAAAGCCCAGGTGCTTACCGCGTCCAACTGATATTAATATTCCGTGGGCAAGCGGTTGATGTTAAACCGTTTGCTCCGAACGACACCGTTCCTGCAGTCTTGCATGATCTATCGGTAAACCGCCCACTTTAATAAACACCTAACAACGCTTTCGGGTACACTAGCCTTCTTTGTTCCACAAACATCAGGCATACCATGACCGATTTAATTGCACGTCCCCGCCGCCTGCGCAAGTCACCTGCACTGCGCGCTATGTTTGAAGAGACAACCCTGACCTTAAACGATCTGGTGTTGCCGATTTTTGTTGAAGAAGAGATCGATGACTACAAAGCCATCGAAGCCATGCCGGGCGTAATGCGCATTCCGGAGAAGTATCTGGCGCGTGAGATTGAACGCATCGCCAACGCGGGTATCCGCTCGGTGATGACCTTCGGCATCTCCCACCATACCGACGCCACCGGCAGCGACGCGTGGAAAGAAGATGGTCTCGTCGCCCGCATGTCCCGCATCTGCAAAGAGACCGTGCCGGAAATGGTGGTGATGTCCGACACCTGCTTCTGCGAATATACCTCTCACGGCCATTGCGGTGTGCTGTGCGATCACGGCGTGGATAACGATGCCACCCTGCTGAACCTTGGCAAACAGGCTGTGGTCGCTGCCGCAGCAGGTGCGGATTTCATCGCGCCATCTGCCGCAATGGACGGACAGGTTCAGGCGATTCGTCAGGCGCTGGACGCGGCCGGTTTCACCGACACCGCCATCATGTCTTACTCCACCAAATTCGCCTCCTCCTTCTACGGCCCGTTCCGCGAAGCGGCGGGAACGGCGCTGAAAGGCGATCGTAAAACCTATCAGATGAACCCGCTGAACCGTCGGGAAGCGATTCGTGAATCCCTGCTCGATGAAGCCCAGGGCGCAGACTGCCTGATGGTGAAACCGGCTGGCGCGTATCTCGATATCCTGCGCGACATCCGCGAGCGCACCGAGCTGCCGCTGGGCGCTTATCAGGTGAGCGGCGAGTACGCGATGATCAAATTCGCCGCCCTGGCGGGTGCCATTGATGAAGAAAAAGTGATCCTGGAAAGCCTCGGCGCGATCAAACGCGCGGGCGCGGATCTGATCTTCAGCTACTTCGCGCTGGATCTGGCCGAGAAAAAAATTCTGCGTTAATCCTTTTTAGCGCCGGGTGGCGGCTTCGCCTAGCCCGGCCTGTTCTCTGCTCAAATCTTCACCCAACTGCAATACAACCGACATCTGCGCCTTCTACTGTCTTCGCAAGACGGCAGGAGGAGTAACCATGTTTAGCCTCGATAGCGTTCTCGACGATCTTTGGCCTCAGGCGAGGCCTGCACCCTGGCAAAAAAGTCTGTTAAAAAGACTGTTTTACGAAGACGAATTTCAGCAATTTGCCGCAGCCCACCGCCACCTGAAAGGCCTGGATATGGTGGAGCAGGTTCTGGAACACCTGGATATTCTCTGCACCGTTTCCGCCCGCGATCTCGAACAAATCCCCGAACATGGCCCGCTGGTCATTATTGCCAACCACCCGACGGGTACGCTGGACGGCCTGGCGCTGATGTACGCCGTCTCCCGCGTGCGGCGCGATGTTAAAGTCGTGACCAACCGGATGCTGACCCACCTTGAGCCCCTCAGCTCGCTGTTTATTCCGGTGGATAATATGGGCGGCAGGACGGCGAAAACGTCTCTGGTGCAGATGGAACAGCATCTGCAAAACGCGGGCGTGCTGATCTTCTTCCCGGCCGGAGAAGTTTCCCGCCCTACGCGCAAGGGCATTCGCGATAAAAAATGGCACTCCGGCTTTATCAAACTCGCCGGCAAGCTGCGCGCCCCGCTGCTGCCGGTACATATTCAGGCGCATAACAGCCTGCTCTTTTATGCCAGCACGCTGGTCTCCCCGACGCTGTCAATGCTGTTGCTGATGCAGCAGATGTTCCGCCGCCGCCACAGCCAGCTGCCGATCAAAATCGGCCAGCAGATTACGTGGCATCACTGGCACAGCGCTAACCTTTCGTCGCGTGAGATGGCCGAGCAGTGCCGTCAGCACGTGATGCGTCTTGGCAAGGGATTGCCCGGGGTCTTTAAAACCCAGTGCGCGATTGCCCGTCCGGAAGACCGGGCCACACTGAAACGCGCGCTGGCGAAGGCCGAGAGCCTGGGAAAAACCAGCGACGGTAAAACCATCTATCTTTGGCAGCGAAACGGCCAGGAAGACGCCCCGCTGCTGCGCGAGCTGGGCCGCCTGCGCGAGATTGCCTTTCGCGCGGTGGAGGAAGGGAGCGGCAAACGCCGGGACACCGACAGCTACGACGATGATTATCTGCACCTAATCCTGTGGGATGAGGAGGATCTGGAGATCGTCGGGGCGTATCGCTTTATGCCGACGGCCATGCAGATCGAAAAGCGCGGCGTTGAGGGGTTGTACAGCTATAGCCTGTTTCACTACGACGACAAAATGCAGGACGTACTGGAACACGGTATTGAGCTGGGGCGCAGCTTTATCCAGCCGCGCTACTGGGGACGCCGCGGCCTGGACTATTTATGGTCCGGCATTGGGGCCTATCTGGCGCGTTATCCGCACTACCGCTACCTGTTTGGCCCGGTCTCCATTTCCGGCGGCTTACCGCCTGCCGCGCGGGATCTGCTGGTGGCATTTTATCGCCTGTGGTTCCCGGCGACGCATCCGCTCGCCGCCTCGCGCCAGCCGTATCCCGCATCGCTGCCGGACGTGCTCGCGCAGTTTGGCGGCGTGGATTACGTGGACGATCTAACAAAGCTGAAATCCCTGCTCGGTAATCTTGGGTGCGGTATTCCGCCGTTATACAAGCAATATTCCGAGCTGTGCGAGCCCGGCGGCGTGCAGTTTATTGATTTTGGCAGCGACCCGGCGTTCAGCAACTGTGTTGACGGGCTGGTGCTGGTGGATTTGTGTTATCTGAAGGCGAACCGCTATCAGCGGTATATTGAGGCGCATTTACAGCCCTCTCCCTAAAAGGGAGAGGGTTAGGGTAAGGGGATCAAGGCGCACGGTAAAACGGCTTATCCCCCAAAATCGTCGCCCGCTGCATAATCCGGCGTTGCGGAAGATAGTCCGCATTGGCGTAGTGCTGCGTCACGCGGTTATCCCAGATCGCCAGGTCATTCTCCTGCCAACGCCAGCGTACCTGGAACTCCGGTTTGGTGATATGCGCGAACAGAAAACCTAACAGCGCCTCGCTCTCTTTCTCGGACACATCCACAATGCGCGTCGTGAATCCTTCGTTCACAAACAGCGCCTGCTTGCCCGTGACCGGATGGGTCCGCACCACCGGGTGCAGCAGCGGAGGATGTTTCGCAACCGCCTCCTGCCAGCGCTGATGTTCCTCTTCACTCTTGCGGTACTTGTACTCCTGGAACGATTTCTTGAAGTCATGCTCCGCCCGCAGCCCGCTCAGCAGCGTCCGGAACGGCACTGACAGCGCCTCATACGCCGCAATCCCGCTGGCCCACAGCGTATCGCCCCCCGTATCCGGCAGCAGCTTCGCCGCCAGTATCGCCCCCGCAGGCGGCGTCTCGATAAAGGTTACGTCGGTATGCCAGTTGTCGTTGTCCGGCGGATTATCGTTGTGGGTGTCGAGGACGATAATCTCCTCCACCCCTTCCGCATGCGGATAGACGGGGTGAATATGCAGATCGCCAAAGCGCAGGGCCAGCGCGCGCTGCTGCTGCGGAGTGATCGCCTGCTCGCGCAGGAATACTACCTGATGACGCAGCACCGCGTGGTATAGCTGCTCGAACTGGTTATCGCTCAGCGGACGGGTCACATCCAGGCCTGATACCTGTGCGCCAATGTACGGCCCCAGCGGGGTAATGGTCAGACGTTCACTCATTGTATTTCTCCATGCCAGGGCGTCAGGCGACGCTGTAACGCGCGCAGCCCCAGTTCTAATCCGAAGGCGATCGCGGCGATCACCGCGATCCCAGCCAGCACCACGTCAGTCGCCAGGAACTCCCCCGCCGACTGCACCATAAAGCCAAGGCCGCGCGTGGCCGCAATAAGCTCTGCGGCTACCAGCGTAGACCAGCCCACGCCAAGGCCGATGCGCAGCCCGGTTAAAATCTCCGGCAGTGCGCCCGGTAAAATCACGAACAGCAGCACCTGCGTGCGGCTGGCTCCCAGCGACTGCGCCGCGCGGATCCGCACCTGCTGGGCGCTCTTCACGCCCGCCAGCGCCGACATGGCAACCGGGGCGAAAATCGCCAGATAAATCAGCAGGATTTTTGACGTTTCACCGATGCCGAACCAGATCACCATCAGCGGCAGATAGGCAAGCGGCGGGACCGGGCGGTAAAGCTCAATCAGCGGGTCGAGGATGCCTCGCACCGTCGGGCTCAGCCCCATCGCAATCCCCACGGGAATGCCGATAATCACCGCCGCCAGCAGCGCCACCAGAATGCGCGCCAGGCTGGCACCTAAGTGCTGCCAGAGCGTGGCATCCATAAAGCCCTGCGGCCCGGCGATGGTAATGAGTTTGGCCAGCACCTGTCCCGGCGGCGGCAGAAACAGCGGGCTGACCCACTGCAGGGCAGCAACTGCCCACCACACCGCCAGCAGCACCAGCAGCGTACCGACGCTCAACGTGATTTGACGTGAGAAAGGCCAGCGCAGCGCCAGACGCGTGCGGCGCGTTTTTTCACTGAAGACGATGCTCATGAGAAGGCCTCCCGCTGTTCAAACACGCGGCTTAAAACGTACTCACGCTGTTCGATAAACAGCGGATCGGATTTGATGCTGCGCACGGGTTCCCCGGCGACGTAGCGGCGGGCGAAATCCAGCGGCAAACGCTCCAGCACGCGGCCCGGCCCCGGCGAGAGCAGCACCAGCTCCGTCGCCATAAACACCGCCTCTTCGATATCGTGGGTAATCAACAGCACCTGCTTGCCCGTCTCATGCCACAGGCGCAGCAGCAGGGTTTGCATCTGCTCGCGGGTGAAGGCGTCGAGCGCCCCGAACGGCTCGTCCAGCAGCAACAGCTGCGGATTCGCCGCCAGCGCGCGGGCAATACCTACGCGCTGCCGCTGGCCGCCGGAAAGCTGCCAGATCAAGCGTTTTTCCGCCCCTTCCAGCCCCACTTTTTTCAGCATCGCCCGCGCCGTTTCCAGCCGCTGTTCACGATTGATGCCCGCAAGCTGTAGCCCAAACGCCACGTTTTCCTGCACGTTGCGCCACGGGAGCAGACCTTCATTCTGGAAGACCACGCCGCGCTCGGCGCCGGGGCCTTCCACCTTTTTGCCTTCCAGCTGAATGGTGCCATGCTGATAAGGGACAAACCCGGCGATCAGATTGAGCAGCGTGGTTTTTCCGCACCCGGACGGACCCAGCACCACCAGCAGTTCACCGCTGTCCAGCGTCAGGTTGATATCCTCCAGCGCGGGTTTACCACCGTAATCAGCAGACAGATTTGTAATATTCAGCATGGCGGACTCCTTATTTCACAAAGCGATCGGTTACGTACTGGCTGTAATCCGTCGCCACCGCGGGCACTTTGCCCTGCTCTTTCAGGAAGGTGGCGGTATCAACAATCGCTTTGTTTACCGGCCCGGTCAGCTGCTGCACCTGCTGCGCGGGGGTCAGATAGGTATTGCCCTTCACCAGCCCCGGCACGTCCGCTTCCGGCACACCGCTCAGGCGGGAGAGTTTTTCCAGGTTTGCGGGCTGCTTCAGCCATTCATCCGGGTTACTGATATACGGCTGCTGGGCGTCAATCGCGCTTTTCGCGAAGGCTTTCACCACCTCAGGATGTTTCTCGGCGAAGTCTTTACGTACGACCCACACGTCGAGCGTTGGCGCCCCCCACTGGCCCACTTTTTCGGAGTCGGTCAGCACGGTGCCGTCTTTTTCCAGCTCGTTCACTGCTGGTGCCCACACATAGGCCCCGTCAATGTCGCCACGCTGCCAGGCCGCGATAATCGCCGGTGGCTGCAGGTTGATAATTTGTACCTGCCCCGGTTTGATGCCCCAGTGTTTTAGCGCCGCCAGCAGGCTGTAGTGGGTGGTGGAGATAAACGGCACGGCGATGCGTTTGCCGATCAGGTCTTCCGGTTTGGTGATGTTTTTCTTCACCACCAGCGCTTCAGAGTTACCGAGCTGCGAGGCGAGCAGGAACACCTCAATCGGCACCTGCTGGCTGGCCGCAACCGCCAGCGGGCTGGAACCGATATTGCCGATCTGCACGTCGCCGGAGGCTAGCGCACGCACCACGGACGCGCCGCTGTCAAACTTGCGCCAGTCGACTTTCGCGCCGCTCTCTTTGGCAAAGGTGTTGTCCGCCTGCGCGACTTTCGCCGGTTCCGCAGAAGTTTGATACGCGACGGTGACGTCCACCGCCTGCGCCTGAAATGCCCACAGCGCCAGTGCGCCGAGTAGTGTGATTCGCGATGAAATTGCCATAGTGCCTGCTCCCCTTGTTGTTATGAGGGCAGTATTTCCAACGCGGGAATTTTGATAAAGGAATAAAAATGAATCGCTCATAACGATTCGTTTTTAGATAAAAAGCGGGAAAGGATAGTTGGTTTTGTGCGGTTCGTTTTTTCCCCTCTCCCCGTGGGAGAGGGTCAGGGTGAGAGCATCAGCGCTGCGCGTTCAGCTCAGCAATATCCTTCGGCGTGGTGCGACAGCATCCGCCAATCAGCTTCGCGCCGGCTTCCAGCCACTGCGGCAGATACCCCGCCAGCGTCTCGCACGCTTCACCGTGGTGGTGCCAGGTTTTGGTCACTGCGTCATAATGCTCGCCCGAGTTCGGGTAGACCACCAGCGGCAGCGGCGTCAGGCTTTGCAGATGCTTCAGCGCGGCCGTGGTGTTTTCCAGGGCGATACAGTTAATGCCCAGTGCGACAATGTGCGGCGAGTTTGCCAGCACGCTGACCACGTCACGCAGCGGCGTGCCGTCGCTCAGGTGCTCGCTGTCCCGCAGGGTAAAGGAGAACCACGCCCGGGCGCGGGGATACTCGGCCAGAAGCGCCGCCAGCGCCTTAGTCTCGGCAAACGAGGGCAGCGTTTCGCAGGCCAGCAGGTCAGCGCCCGCGTCCAGCAGCGCTTCCACGCGCGGCCGGTGGAAGTCGGTAAATGCTTCCGCACTGCGCACGTAGTCGCCGCGATACTCTGAGCCATCCGCCAGATACGCGCCATACGGCCCAACGGATCCCGCCACCAGCAGCGTGCCCGCATGCGGATTTTCAGCCAGATACGCTTCACGCGCCTTACGTGCCAGCTCCACGCTTCTGCCAATAAGCGCCCGGGACTGCGCCTCGTCGAGGCCGCGTGCCGCAAAGCCCGCAGGCGTGGCCTGATAGCTGGCGGTGATCGCCACCTGCGCGCCCGCGCGGTAGTAATCCAGATGCACTTCGCGGATAAGCTCCGGGTTTTCCATCAGCACTTTGGCAGACCAGAGGCTGTCTGCCAGGTTACAGCCGCGCGCTTCCAGCTCCGTCGCCATCGCGCCATCCAGCACCACAAACGGCTGTTTTTCAAGGATGGCGGTAAGCGGATTATTCTGCGACATGTTCAGGCTCCTGCGATGTCATATTTCGGGTCAGGTAGTAGGCACCATAACACAGGGCGACAAACGGGATCCCGCAATAAAGGGCAATGCGCTGGCTTGGGTCAAACCACAGGCCGACACAGGCCACCACGCAGAGGATAAACCCGAGCACCGGCACAAGCGGATACCACGGCGCGCGGTACTGCAGCGCAGAGAGCGGCTGCCCGGACTGCAGATGGCGACGACGGAAAACGAAGTGCGACGCGCAGATGCTGATCCACACCGCCACCACCGCAAAGCCCGAAATTGCCGAGAGCGCCACGAACACCGTGTCCGGCGCCACCACGCTTGAGAACAGCGCCAGCACACCGCCGAGCATAGAAACCGAGAGCGCCGTCAGCGGCACGCCGTTTTTGTTCACCCGGGCAAAGCAGCGCGGCAGCGTTTTCTCATTAGAGAGCGACCATAGCATGCGCCCGGAGGCATACAGCCCGGAGTTCGCCGCCGAAAGGATCGCCGTAAGGATCACGAAGTTAAAAATATCCGCCGCGTAAGGAATACCGACCTTTTCAAACACCAGCACGAACGGGCTCTTTTCCACACCCGCCTGCTGCATCGGGATCAGCGCCGCCAGCACAAACACGGTACCGATAAAGAAGATAATGAGGCGCGCAATGGTAGTGCGGATCGCGACCGGAATCACCTTGTGCGGATTTTCAGTTTCCCCTGCCGCAATCCCGATGAGCTCGGTCCCGGAGAAGGCAAAGTTCACCGCCACCATGGTCATCAGGATCGGCAGGCCGCCGTGCGGGAACCAGCCTTCGGCGGTAATGTTGCTTAAGCCCGGCGCGGGTGAACCATCCTGCATCGGGATAAAGCCAAAGACCGCCGCGCCACCCAGAATAATAAAGGCGATGATGGTGATGACTTTCACCAGCGAGAACCAGAATTCGCCTTCAGCAAAGAAGCGCGTCGAGATGACGTTCAGGCCAAAAATCACCACGCAGAAGACCACGCACCACGCCCAGACGGGCACATGCGGGAACCAGTACTGCATACAGAAACCCGCGGCGGTGAAGCTCGAGCCGAGCGCTACCGTCCAGGTGAGCCAGTAGAGCCATGCCACGGTGTAGCCCGTCGCCGGGCCAAGATAGCGAGCGGCATAGACGTGGAACGCGCCGGTTTCCGGCATCGCCACGGAAAGTTCGCCCAGACACTGCATCACCAGCCAGACCACCAGCGCGCCTATCAGGTACGCCAGCAGCGTGCCCGCTGCCCCGGTCGTGGAAATGATGTAGCCGGTATTAAAGAATAACCCTGTCCCAATCACGCCACCCAGCGAGAGCATAATCAGGTGGCGTGTTTTCATGGTGCGCTTAAGCTGCCCATTTTCTTGTTGTGTTTGCATATTACCTTCTATACGTATGGACATCTAAACATCCAAAGAAGGTGTGTTATACCGCGATTGTTAATAAAAAGCTAGATGACCAGACGCAAACGGGCGCGCCGCGCGCTGAGTCTGGGGTGGGTTGTGAGGATCACATAGAGAATCGGACGCCAGGCCATAAGCACCTCCGCAAGCAGATACTTACAGCATGGTGCGGGAAAAGGCGAACTTCGGTCAGTCGAAAGTGGTATCCGTGAAGAGCGGAGTCATACCGCAACACTGCCCGGCGCAAGGGTTGGTAATTCTCACAATCAGTTCTATAGTCGACACTGCTTATTCGTTACCAGGAATCACTATGCGCTTTAATGGACTGACTAAAGGTTTCTTTATTTTCATTCTCGCCCTCGTCACCTGGGCCTTCTTCGACGTGCTGTCGCCCTACTTCTCCGCCATTCTGTGGGCCGCCATTCTGACCGTTATTTTTAACCCGGTAAAAAACAGGCTGCGCGCCGCGCTTGGGGATCGCAACGGGCTGGCCTCGCTGTTGACCATTGGCATTATCTGCCTGATCGTCTTTATTCCGCTGATGGTGATCCTCTCTTCGCTCGCCATTGAGCTGAACGTGGTTTACACGAAGCTCCAGGAGAACAACACCCAGTTCCCGGAAGTGGTGGCGAGCATCTTTAACCACCTGCCTGACTGGGCCAGCGGCTTCCTGGCGGATCACAACCTGACCAACGCGGCGCAGATCCAGAAAAAACTCTCCGATGTTGCCCTACAGGGCGGGCAATATCTCGCCGGCAGCGCGTTCCTGATCGGCAAAGGCACGTTTGGCTTTGCGATTAGCTTCGGCATTATGCTTTATCTGCTGTTCTTCCTGCTGAAAGACGGCCCGTATCTGGTGCGCCAGATCCTCGACTCTCTGCCGCTGTCTGATTTCGCCAAGCAGCACCTGTTCGCCAAATTCGTCGGCGTGTCGCGGGCCACGGTAAAAGGTACGGCGGCGGTGGCGGTTGTTCAGGGCATCCTCGGCGGGATTGCGTTTGCGGTGATGCTGCCAACTTACTGATTTAGTGTATGATGGTGTTTTTGAGGTGCTCCAGTGGCTTCTGTTTCTATCAGCTGTCCCTCCTGTTCAGCTACTGACGGGGTGGTGCGTAACGGCAAAAGCA
>NZ_CDRQYH010000024.1:0-53087 GCF_977039595.1 Enterobacter sp. | reverse complement strand
TTTGAACTTTTGCTTTGCCACGGAACGGTCTGCGTTGTCGGGAAGATACGTGATCTGATCCTTCAACTCAGCAAAAGTTCGATTTATTCAACAAAGCCGGTCAAAGGCTCAACGGCCAAAACCTTTGGAACGATGCGCCATTCGGCTGTACGGGTTACATGGACACGATTAGCCCCGAGATGAGGGGCATAAATCCCGACAACCCTCTCGATATCTTCCTCGTATTCGTTGACCTCATCCGTCACCTTACGGGCGACCCTGACCGCCTGAGCATCACGCGGCATGTTTGCCCCACCCTGCGCGATGATGTACCGCTCAAAGTCCCCCTCATCTGCAGCAGCTCGCGCGGCCTCGACCCTGTCGTCAAACTCGCAGGAAATACTCACCCCACGCGGTAGTTTGCGCAGTTCACGGTAGGCGCCCATCGTCGGGAGACCAATCGGTTTAAACTGAGGGATACGCCATGTTGACGCCCATGCGGTGACGGCTGCGGCCGTATCTTTCAGAGGCTTGCCGGTGTCGTGATCGAGCTGGCCGTCGAGTGCGTAACCGTCGATATTTTTTGCAATGTATTTAGCGATATAACCCGCCGCTCCGCCCTGATTAAGATGGCGTGACTCAAAGCGCTGTTTTGACGCGCCCTTTTCGTGTCCGTCCTCTTTGAGGGCATAACGACGCATAATTTCGTTAATGGCTTTACGCTGACCGGGTTTGCAAAAAAGCATCATGTGCCAGTGTGGCGTGCCGTCGTGGTGCGGTTCGACAACGCGCATCCCGTACACATCTAAATCGTTATCTTTGAAAGCTGTACGCATCAGGCTCCAGATTCGGCATAGATAGCGCTGGCCGTCTTTGGGTGTGAATGCTGTTTCGTTCCAGCCGTGATTGAGCTGCACCGTTTTGCTTTCACCTTTGCCAACCTGACGGGTCGGGTGATACTTCGATGGCGTGGTCAGCGTGATAAACATCCCCACGTCACCAACGCTGGTCGCGTAGCGTTCAATCCCGGCGATAGTATTCATCAGCTCCATACGACGTATTTCAGGGTTCGAAATACTCCCCATGACCTTGCTTATGAGGTCAATACGTTCGCCAGTGATTTTGTTTTCCAGTTCGCAGGATTTCAGGTATTCGAGATTAGCCAGGCGGCGCGCGTGAACATCGCGGATCGCTATTTTGCTTGCGTAAGGTGAACGGTCTTTGTTGACCTCACCTGCTGCGATGAGCAGCGCCTCGCGCCAGCGCATCCGCTGCGCCTTGAGCTGGTTGACCCACCACTCGTCTTTAATCAGTCGTGAAATAGCGGAAAATGCCATGCGGATCGTCATCTGACCCTTATGGTATTTTTTCCAGTACATCGGGGTGATGTTAAATGCGCGAGCAACACCGGCCACTTGCCCGTATAGGTGCGACTGAGCTTCATCGGTGAAAAGGGTCTCTTTCCCGCCGTGAGCATCCGCCCAGGCGTCGCTTAACTCCTCGTATTTGCTCCAGAGCTGAGAGGCAATTCTGGCCGCAAATTTCCTGAGCTCTTTGTCATTCATATCTGGTAAGCGCGCATACTGATCGCGCTCGGACAGAAAACCAATCGAGGCGGATTCATTCATCCCGCACAGCTCATTGACACGCTCAAGACGCGGCAGCAGCTTGCGCTCAAACGTATTTTTAAGGAAATACAGCCCACCCAAAGGGCTCTTTTTACGGCGGATGAAGTTATAACACGAGGTAAACAGCGTTTGCAGGAAAAATGGTAGGCGGTCAATTCGGTTTAAAACACCTTGCACCTGACGGAGTTCGGCACGTGTAAGGGGTCTGTCGCGGCCAATGGCCTCGCGGGATTTATTCCAAGGGTATGTGAAATCAGTCATGCTACCAAAAGCTCCAACTGTTGCGGATGCTTTGGCATTTCAGACCAGCATTAAATTGCAGGAGGCGTGACACTCTCAATAGCGCAGCGACCAATAAGAATGGCGGCTTTAAGTTCACGCTCACTCAGTTTCTGGTTGTAATCCGCCTCCTGAATGAATCGAGTTATCTCAGGGTATTTGCTTGTAAATTTTGGAATATTACAGGCGAGATTTGTGCTATCTGCAGTAGCAAGCGGATAGTTTCCAAGGACACGGCCATCCAGCATACGAAGGCCATGAATTTTAGTTTTAAAGCTATGTTTCAGATAAATTGCATCGAATGCTTCACGCATCCTGCGATGCCAGCGCTCAGTCCTGATGCTGGCATATTCACCAGATGAGCCAAAGCACACCCGAGGCCATTCGTTACAAAGCTCAACCAGTCGGTCTAATGACTCATGAAGATGCCAGACAGGCGCGGCTTTATCCCGGAAACAGCGAGGCATTGAATCGATAAGGGCATCATTGTCAGCTTCTCCACCCTCAACCACATCAGGAATAACAAAGAAAGACACCTTTGGGTGATGATAGTGGGGCAATAACCACCGATAAAACTCCTGCCAATTGATAACAAGACCACGTTTCCACGCGGAAAAAGCCCCATTATCAATAGCAACGGCGCAAGCATATTTAATCGAGGCGGCGAGCTGGTCAGGTCTGGCAAAAGAAACAAAAGCGCCAGCACCATTCACTGCAACACGATGAACGTTAAGCCCGATTTACCGGCCGGACAAGCAACACATGCGCTACGACACTCTTTCGCGACGCACTTTATGATTAACGGGGGCAACATCATCACACTGCAGAGGATCTTAGGTCATACGAAAATTGCGCAGACAATGGTCTATGCGCACTTCGCTCCTCAGTACCTGCAGGACGCAATTTCGCTTAACCCGCTGAAGGGTGCTAATGGTGATAAGAGTGTCCACAATGTGTCCACACCCTAGCCGCTTTTTATGGCTTTTGGCTGCTAGTAGTAAAACGTGAAGCCTTGTCTGGCGCGGCTTTCCAGTTACGCCAGACATTAAAAAGGCTCCCTCAGGAGCCTTTCAAACCATCAATGCAGCGACGCTAACCTCGCCGCAAACCCGACAAACAGCAGCCCTATTAGCCCGTTCCCCAGCTTTGCCAGTTTCTTTTTTGTTTTCAGATAACGTGTGACAAACGCACCGGAGAAGATCAGGAAGCTCATGTACATAAAGCTTATCAACTCCAGCGTCGTCGCAAGGATCAGGAAAGAAGTGCCGGTACTCTTCGCATTCACGTCAATGAACTGAACGAAGAACGATACGTAGAACAGAATCGCTTTGGGGTTGGTCAGGCTTAACACCAGGGAACGTTTCATGATCATACTGGCAGGTTCGGGGCCGCTCTCATGCGCGTTTTTTTGACGGTTTACCACCGACCAGAGCATTTTGCCCCCCAGCCAGAGCAGATAGAAAGCCCCGAGATAGCGCACGATATTAAACAGTACCGGCGTGGTCTGGATTAATGCCGCGACGCCCGCCCAGGCGAGAAACATCAGCACCGCATCGCCAATAAATACGCCCGTAGCGGCGAGATACCCTTTTTTAACACCGTGACCGATCCCGGTTTTTAGCACGAACAGGGTATTCGGTCCCGGCACCAGAACGATAAAAAATGCGCCAACAACATACGTCCAGAAATTCAGTACGCCAAACTCCGCAAACACTTCTCCCTCCTTTTGCTAAACACAACAGGAACAACGCTGCAAATACGCTATCCCCAAAAAATCAGACGCTATAAAATCAGCGGGCACCAGTTACGGTGCCCTCATGGTTCTCAGATATCCTGGACTGCGAACAGCAACGCATTGCGGTGCCGCGTCAATCCACATTTTCTGATGGCGTGAATACGCATATTGCGGCGGGATTGTGCTTCCAGCCAACGAGCCTTGCGACGACTCACCTGTCGCAACATGCGCCAGCGCCCTACTTCTGTTCTACTGCGCTTCATGTCTACAACTCTTAAACTAACTGAGCCGCCATTATAAACCCAACCCGGCAGCAAACCAGCGCTTTTACCTGGCGTTTTTATTTGCCAGATGAATCCTGATGCGTACACTCATAACAATACGCTTTCAAAAGGATTTTTTTACCTATGACAACCTTCTACACCGTGGTGAGTTGGCTGGTCATTCTGGGATACTGGCTGTTAATCGCGGGTGTGACGTTACGCATCCTGATGAAGCGCAGAGCCGTACCCTCTGCCATGGCCTGGCTTCTGATCATTTACATCCTCCCGCTGGTGGGAATTATTGCCTATCTCTCTTTTGGTGAGCTTCATCTGGGTAAACGCCGTGCCGAGCGCGCCCGTGCCATGTGGCCCTCCACCGCGAAGTGGCTGAACGATCTTAAGGCCTGCAAACATATCTTTGCCGAGGAGAACAGCAGCGTCGCCTCCTCACTGTTTAAGCTGTGCGAGCGCCGCCAGGGGATTGGCGGCGTTAAGGGCAATCAACTGCAGCTGCTGACCTCGTCTGATGACGTCATGCAGGCGTTAATCCGCGATATTCAGCTGGCTCGTCATAATATCGAGATGGTTTTTTATATCTGGCAGCCCGGCGGGATGGCTGACCAGGTCGCTGAGTCGCTGATGGCCGCCGCGCGGCGCGGCATTCATTGCCGCCTGATGCTTGACTCCGCGGGTAGCGTGGCATTTTTCCGCAGCCCCTGGGCAGGCATGATGCGTAATGCCGGGATCGAAGTGGTCGAAGCGTTGAAGGTAAATCTCCTTCGCGTGTTTCTGCGCCGGATGGATCTCCGCCAGCATCGCAAAATGATCATGATCGATAACTATATTGCCTACACCGGCAGCATGAACATGGTCGACCCGCGCTTTTTCAAACAGGACTCAGGAGTAGGTCAATGGGTTGATTTGATGGCGCGAATGGAGGGGCCGATTGCCACCTCGATGGGCATCGTTTATTCCTGCGACTGGGAGATTGAAACCGGCAAGCGTATCCTGCCGCCGCCGCCGGACGGCAATATTATGCCGTTTGAGGAGGCCAGCGGTCATACCATTCATACCATTGCTTCCGGGCCAGGCTTCCCGGAGGACTTGATCCATCAGGCGCTGCTGACGGCAACCTACTCGGCGCGTGAATATCTGATCATGACGACGCCCTACTTTGTCCCCAGCGATGACCTCCTGCACGCCATCTGTACAGCCGCGCAGCGCGGTGTCGATGTGAGCATCATTCTGCCGCGCAAAAATGACTCTCTCCTGGTGGGCTGGGCCAGCCGGGCATTCTTTAGCGAACTGCTGGCCGCCGGGGTGAAAATTTACCAGTTTGAAGGCGGATTGCTCCACACCAAGAGCGTGCTCGTCGACGGTGAGCTGAGCCTGGTGGGCACGGTCAACCTGGATATGCGCAGCCTGTGGCTCAACTTTGAAATCACGCTGGTCATTGATGATGCCGGCTTTGGCGGCGATCTCGCGGCGGTGCAGGATGATTATATCTCCCGCTCGCGTCTGCTGGATGCCAGACTGTGGGTAAAACGTCCGCTGTGGCAGAGAATTGCCGAACGACTGTTTTACTTCTTTAGTCCGTTGCTGTAAAACGTGCCCAACGATGTTAAACAGGTAGTCATCATGGAAATGTATCTGAACAATCGCCTGACCGAAGACGAAACGCTCGAGCAGGCCTATGACATTTTTCTCGAACTGGCGGTTGATAACCTCGATCCCGCAGACGTGATCCTTTTTAATCTGCAGTTCGAAGAGCGTGGCGGTGCCGAGCTGTTCGACCCTTCAGAAGACTGGGCTGAGCATGTGGATTTCGACCTGAACCCTGACTTTTTTGCCGAAGTGGTGATTGGGCTGGCAGATGAAGACGGTGGCGAAATTAACGATATTTTCGCCCGCGTCCTGCTGTGTCGAGAGAAAGACCATAAGCTGTGCCATATACTCTGGCGCGAATAATAAAAAAGGCTGCGATTGCAGCCTTTTTTATTTACTCCGGCAACGCACTTCCGCAGCGGTTACAAAACCGCGCGTCATGATCATGTTCACCCTGCTGGCAATGAGGACACTTGCGCTGCTGCTTGCGGCTCTGAAACGCGCTGTTCATGTGTGTGGTAATAAGTCCAGTCGGAATGGCAATCACCGAATAGCCAATCAAAATCAGCACTGACGCCACAATGCGGCCCAGCGGCGTGTGGGGAGTAATATCACCATAACCCACGGTCGTGACGGTCACAATCGCCCAGTAGACGGAGGCATTGAGCGTCGTAAAGCCATATTTGGGACCTTCTATTAAATACATCAGCGCGCCGAAAACAATCATGACGATTGCAATAAACGAGTAGAACAGAATGAGCTGATGCCGTGCGCTGACGATTGCACTCCAGAACACGCGCAATGAGGGCATAAAGCGCAGTAATTTCAGAATACGTAATACGCGAATAACGCGCATCGCTCGCCAGGCAAAGACATAGCTCAGGCTGATTTCCGGCCACAGCCACATGACGTAGAGCGGCAGAATGGTGGCTAAATCAATAAATCCCCAGAAGCTGAAAACATATCGGGCCGGGTTGGGCCAGGCTATTACCCGGAGGAGATATTCAGCGGTAAAAACCAGGGTAATCGCCAGCTCAAGCCAGACAAAGATGTGCCATTCGTCAAACGTCAGGTGATATTGCGTCCCGGCACCCGATTCAATAAAGATGACGACCACGCTGAGAAGCGCAAATAAACCGCAAAGACCTTCGAAGCGACGTCCGGATACCGTTTCAGGATCGAATAAAAAATGATAAAGCCGCCGACGGGCTGACGTTAATAAACGCGACACAGTAACCTCGCAAAAAATAAGGGCTGACATCATGTCAGCCCTTGCGATTATAACGGGTCTACTTTCAGGCAGGAAACCGCATGTCGGAAACTGCCTTCCAGAACTGGACGCGTTTTCGCACATTCCGGCCCGGCCATTGGGCAGCGCGTGCGGAAGACGCAGCCCGACGGTGGGTTAATCGGTGAGGGCAATTCACCTTCCAGCAGCTGGATGGTCTTATTCTTTTCCAGATCCGGATCGGGGATTGGCACAGCGGACATCAGCGCTTTGGTGTAAGGGTGCAGCGGATTGTGGTACACCTCGTCATAGGTACCCAGCTCCACGGCGTGACCCAAATACATCACCAGCACGCGGTCTGAAATGTGTTTCACTACGGCCAGGTCATGCGCGATGAAGATCAGCGACAGCCCCATTTCACGCTGCAGCTTCTGCAGCAGGTTAACCACCTGTGCCTGAATGGACACGTCCAGCGCGGAAACCGGCTCGTCGCAGATAATCAGCTTCGGTTCGAGGATCAGCGCACGGGCGATACCAATACGCTGGCACTGGCCGCCGGAGAATTCGTGCGGGTAGCGGTTGATGAGGTTAGGCAACAGGCCGACTTTCATCATCATCGCCTTAACGCGATCGCGCACTTCCTGACGAGACATCTTCGGATGATAGGTCCGCAGCGGCTCGGCAATAATCTCGCCGATGGTCATACGCGGGTTAAGGGATGCCAGCGGATCCTGGAAAATCATCTGGATATCGCTGCGCACCTCGCGCCACTCGTCGGGTTTCATGCCCAGCAGATCTTTACCCAGCCAGGCCACTTTGCCGTCGGTCGCTTTTACCAGACCGATAATGGCGCGCGCAAAGGTCGATTTACCGCAGCCGGACTCTCCGACCACGCCCAGGGTTTCCCCTTCGTACAGGCGCAGCGTAACGCCATCCACCGCTTTCAGGGTCTTCGACGGCTGCCAGAACCACTGTTTTCCGTCTTTAATGTCGAAATGCACCTTAAGGTCAGCAATTTCGAGCAGCACGTTGCGTTTTTCATCTAATGCGTTCATACCAGCTCCTCCTGCGGCTTAAAGCAGGCGCGCAGACGGCCTGGTGCAAACTCTTCCAGCGGCGGAGCGCTGTTGCAGATTTCCATCGCGTGCGGGCAGCGCGGCTGGAACGGACAGCCTTTCGGCAGGCGCAGCAGGTTTGGCGGGTTGCCAGGAATGGTGAGCAGGGATTCCCCTTCCGCATCAAGACGCGGCACCGCGTTCAGCAGGCCAATGGAGTACGGGTGAGCTGGCTGATAGAAGACATCGCGCGCTTTGCCATATTCCATCGTTCGCCCGGCGTACATCACCAGCACTTTGTCACATATGCCCGCCACCACGCCCAGGTCGTGGGTAATCATGATAATCGCCGTGTTGAACTCACGCTTCAGCTCGTTCAACAGGGTCATGATTTGCGCCTGAACGGTAACGTCCAGCGCGGTAGTGGGTTCATCGGCAATCAGCAGCTTAGGCCGGCAGAGCAGCGCCATCGCAATCATCACGCGCTGACGCATACCGCCAGAGAACTCGTGCGGGAACATGCGCATGCGCTTGCGTGCCTCCGGCATTTTCACCGCATCGAGCATTTTGACCGACTCTTCAAAGGCTTCGGCTTTGCCCAGACCTTTGTGCAGCATCAGGACTTCCATCAGCTGCTCACCAACGCGCATGTACGGGTTCAGAGAAGTCATCGGATCCTGGAAAATCATCGAGATCTGTTCGGCGCGCAGCTTGTTCAGCTCGTGCTCCGGCAGGTTGAGGATTTCACGACCGTTGAATTTCGCGGAGCCCCCAATCACGCCGTTAGCAGCCAGCAGGCCCATTAACGCAAAGGCGGTTTGAGATTTCCCGGAACCGGATTCACCGACGATGCCGAGTGTTTCACCCGCGCGCAGGTTGAAGTTGAGATCGTTCACGGCGGTGACATCCCCGTCAGGGGTCTTAAAGGTGACGCGAAGATCTTTTACGTCCAGCAGAAGGTCGCTCCGCTGCTGCGCCTGTGGCGCGGTTGCCGTTTCAATAATTGTCATGACGGCGCTCCTTAACGGTCTTTAGGGTCGAGGGCATCACGCAGGCCATCGCCGATAAAGTTAAAACAAAACAGGGTAACGACCAGGAAACCCGCCGGATAAAGCAGCAGCCACGGTGACACTTCCATTGAGTTTGCGCCATCGCTGAGCAGCGCGCCCCAGCTGCTCAGCGGCTCTTGTGTACCGAGACCCAGGAAGCTCAGGAAAGATTCAAACAGGATCATGCTTGGCACCAGCAGTGAGGCATAGACCACCACCACGCCCAGCACGTTAGGAACGATATGGCGAACCACGATATTCCCGGTAGAGACACCGCCTACCTGCGCCGCTTCGATAAACTCTTTGCGTTTGAGACTCAGCGTCTGGCCGCGAACAATACGCGCCATATCCAGCCATGACACCATCCCGATGGCCACGAAGATCAGCAGGATATTCTGACCAAAGAAGGTCACCAGCAGGATGACGAAGAACATAAACGGGAAGGAGTTCAGGATTTCAAGCAGACGCATCATCACCGAGTCCACTTTGCCGCCAAGGTAGCCGGACAGAGAGCCATAGAGCGTCCCCACGATCACCGCCACCAGAGCGGCAGCAATACCGACCATAAGAGAGATACGACCACCGATAGCGACACGCACCAGCAGATCGCGTCCTGAGGAGTCCGTGCCAAAATAGTGGCCAGACTCCATATCCGGCGCGCTGGACATCATGCCCCAGTCGGTGTCGAAATAGGTAAATTGCGACAGCATCGGCGCCAGGGTCACAAACAGCGCGATGATCACCAGAACCACCAGACTCGCAACCGCCGCGCGGTTGTGCATAAAGCGACGGCGCGCGTCCTGCCAGAGGCTACGACCTTCCACTTCCAGTTTTTCACTGAAGTTTTCCAGCGCCTCGCTGTTTTTCTTACTCAACATCATGGCGTGCTCCAGTTAGTAACGGATTTTCGGGTCGATGACGGCGTACAGGACATCAACGATAGCGTTAAAGAGAATGGTCAGCGCACCGACGAGAATAGTCAGGCTCAGTACCAGCGAATAGTCGCGGTTAAGCGCGCCGTTAACAAACAGCTGGCCGATGCCCGGCAGGCCGTAAATTGTTTCGATAACCATCGAGCCGGTAATGATCCCGACGAATGCCGGTCCCATGTAGGAGAGCACGGGCAACAGTGCCGGCTTAAGCGCGTGGCGGAAGATAATCCGACGCATCGGCAGCCCTTTAGCACGCGCGGTACGAATGAAGTTCGAGTGCAGCACTTCGATCATTGAACCACGGGTGATACGCGCGATACTGGCGATGTACGCCAGAGATAATGCCACCATCGGCAATATCATGAACTTCAATGCCCCGCCGTTCCAGCCGCCGCCAGGCAGCCACTTCAGCGTAATGGCAAATATCATCACCAGTAATGGCGCAACAACGAAGCTGGGTATGACTACCCCGGTCATCGCCACCCCCATTACGGCATAATCCCATTTGGTATTTTGTCTGAGCGCGGCGATAACGCCTGCGGTGACCCCGAAAACGATCGCCAGAATGAATGCCACAGCACCCAATTTCGCTGAAACCGGGAAGCTGGAGGCCACCAGGTCGTTAACGGAATAGTCTTTATATTTAAATGACGGTCCAAAATCACCGTGGGCCAGCTGCTTCAGGTAATTGAAGTACTGGGTAGAGATAGGATCGTTTAAGTGGTATTTCGCTTCGATATTCGCCATGACTTCTGGCGGCAGCGTACGCTCACCGGTAAATGGACTTCCCGGCGCGAGGCGCATCATGAAGAAGGAAATCGTGATAAGAATAAATAGCGTTGGAATCGCTTCAAGACAGCGACGTAGGATAAATTTCAACATTGCCCGTACCTTCTGGCGTGTGCCTATATAGTGTGACGTTGGTTAGACACCGTGGGGCGAGCACGCCCGCCCCACTCATTGCCATTAATGCTTGATAATATACAAGTTTTTAACGTAGATATTATCCATCGGGTCTTTACCGGTATACCCACCTACCCACGGTTTCACCAGACGGGCGTTAACGTAGTAGTAAACCGGAACGATCGCGGAATCTTTATCCAGCTGCTGCTCGGCTTTAGAGTACAGTTCAGTACGCTGCGCTTCGTCAGTGGCTTTCAGCGTGTCGCCAATCAGCTTGTCGAATGCCGGGCTCTTATAGTGCGCGGTGTTGTTTGAGCTGTCACTCAGCATGGTGTTCAGGAAGGAGGTCGGTTCGTTATAGTCCGCACACCAGCCAGCACGCGCCACGTCAAAGGTACCCTGATGACGGCTGTCGAGGAAGGTCTTCCACTCCTGGTTCTCCAGCTTCACGTTCGCGCCCAGGTTCTTTTTCCAGATCGAGGCGACGGCGATAGCCAGTTTTTTGTGCAGATCGGAGGTGTTGTACAACAGGCTGAAGGTCAGCGGCTTATCTGCGGTGTAGCCCGCTTCGGCCAGCAGTTTCTTCGCTTCTGCGTTACGCTGTTCCTGAGTCTGTTTGAACCAGTCTGGCTCGGTCAGTTTTGCGCCATCGGTGTATGGAGGGGTATAGCTGTACGCCGGCAGATCGCCCTGGTTTTTCACTTTGTTGACGATGATATCGCGATCCAGTGCCAGCTTCAGCGCGGTACGAACACGTACGTCGGTAAACGGTGCTTTCTGGTTGTTGATTTCATAGTAATAGGTGCACAGGTACGGATCGACGTGAACTTCTTTAGGGATCTCTTTCTTCAGTTTCTGGAACAGTTCAATCGGCATGTTGTTATAGGTCATGTCGATTTCTCCGCTGCGGTAGCGGTTAACGTCAGTCACTTCGGACGAAATTGGCAGGTAGGTCACCTGATTAATAACGGTTTTAGCGTTGTCCCAGTATTGCGGGTTACGCTCAAGCACCATACGCTCGTTGACCACCCAGTCTTTCAGCTTATAGGCACCGTTGGTCACGATATTGGCAGGCTGGGTCCATTTCTCACCAAATTTTTCCACGGCAGATTTTGGTACCGGGGAGACGGACGGGTGAACCAGCAGCTTATAGAAGTACGGAACAGGTTCGCTCAACGTCACTTCGAAGGTATTGGCATCGATCGCTTTAACGCCCAGATCGGTGATTGGTTTTTTGCCCGCGATGATGTCATCAATATTGGCGATGTGGCCATATTGCAGGTAGCTCGCATACGGAGAGGCGGTAGTAGGATTCGCCAGACGCTGCCAGCTATAAACGAAATCTTCAGCCGTGACCGGCGTACCGTCGGACCATTTCGCATCCTTACGCAGATGGAAGGTCCAGACTTTGAAATCTTTGTTTTCCCATTTTTCTGCGACACCCGGTGCCGGGTGGCCGTCTACGTCTGTCACCAGCAGGCCTTCGAACAGGTCGCGGTTAACGTTAGACTCAGGAACACCTTCAATTTTGTGCGGGTCAAGAGACTGAACTTCCGCACCGTTGTTACGCACCAGCGTCTGTTTCTCAGCCAGTTGAACACCTGCAGGAACGTCCGCAGCCATTGCAGCGTTGCCCGCGATTAGCGCAGTTAAAATCCCCGCCGCTACCAGATTTTTTTTTGTGATGATGGACATTGTGTTGGTACTCCACTCATTATAATGACTGGCCTTCGCCAGCTGTGTAATCCCCTGTTGGGGCCTGTACAGCGCAGGAGTTTTTTTTGCTGCTGTCAGGTTCTTCTTTTACTGCTTGCTATCACCGACTTTTTTATTACTGACCGCTCGTATGGCCGTCTTGCGTCGATTCTTTACAGGCCTCCCCTGTTTGAGGCCTGGGCTGGATATCTGAGATGAGAACCATATGAAAATAATTCTCATCTGCTTGTTTTATGCTGCAAAATATTAGGCCGGAAAGTATCAAATGGCGTAAACGTGCGCCAATACATTTTGCAAATTTGTTAAGCAATTCTCTTTTACGGTGAGTACCGTATCGTTGAGGGCAGCCTTGCCGGACATTGAACATCACAAGAAAAACATGACATTCAATAGGATAGAGAAAATTTTCTCTACAAGCGCGTCGCTGCGCTATTATCGAGTGATTTTGTACAAAAATTTAACAACTGGTTATTATTTAGCACATTCATCTAGGGGAATGTTGAAATTACTAATATCATTTCGGTTATCTCTCAGCAAGCCCCAGAGTATCATGTGAGTAAAATAACAGAGCGATCGAAGATTTTCTGTGCAGGCGGGTTTTAGGGGGATTAATAACTTGTTGAAATACAAGCAATGAACATTATTAGTAGAATTTATTATGATATGTGAGCATTTCAACTTTAGTTATAGGATTTACTGATAATGACGTAAAAAAACGGAGCTGTTGCTCCGTTCTTTCATACGAAATATCAGTGCAGCAAACCGGGGAAAATGCTTTTAATTCCCGTCACGATAAATTCAATCCCTAACGCCATCAACAGCAGGCCCATGATACGCGTTATGACGTTAATTCCCGTCTGCCCCAACAGGCGTACAAGCCAGGGCGCCATGCGGAACACTCCCCAACAACAGAGCGCAAAAATGGCAATTGCGACGGAAAAACCGATCAGGTGCATCAGGCTATGGTAACGCGTCCCCCAGACAATGGTTGAACTGATGGCACCAGGACCGGCCATGAGCGGTAAGGCCAGTGGCACCACGCCAATACTTTCGCGGATGGCAGTTTCTGACTTCTCCTGCTTGTTCTGCTTATCCTCGCCGAGCTTACCGCTGATCATGGACATAGCGATGGTTACCACCAGGATCCCACCCGCAATACGGAAAGAATCGATTGAAATCCCGAACAGTTGAAGAATCGTGTCTCCGAGAAAAAGGGAGGTCAGCAATATGATAGCTACCGACAGGTTAGCGGTAAGGTTGGTCTTGTTCCTGGCCGCCGCCGTCTGGTAACTCGTCATACTAATGAAGACAGGAATGATCCCCACCGGGTTGACCAGGGCAAACAAACCAATAAAAAATTTAAAATACGTTGGAAAATCAAAGAGCGTTTGGATCACGTTTTGCTCCGCTTATACACATGCCCGGGACTGACAATTTGTCGTGAGAAATCGCGCTGAAGATACCCTTTTTATCAGCATACTTCACTTGAAATCTGTACCAAAACGTTATCATTTCAGGATGTTAAACATATGTATAATCAATGATAGCGTTGCTTCCAATACTTACTTAATTATTTAACACTGGAAAAATCTCAAAGAAATAACCCTGCTGAAAGGTATCAGCTTGGGGGAAAATTGACACAGATCATGATTTCAGTACTCAGAAGTGAGTAATCTTGGTTACACCCCCAGGGAGGTCACATGACAAAAAGGGATGATGCTAAGGTAAGGCTCTTTTAGTAAATTAGTGTGCTGACGCAGAAAGTAACTCTTTGTTTTACTTTGTGTTACGCAAGTCGTATCGGCTCTGTCTATACTGTGTGACGTATCGAGCGCTGGTTTACTAAAAGAGTTTAAACATTATCAGGAGAGCATTATGGCTGTTACTAATATCGCTGAACTGAACGCCCTCGTCGAGCGCGTTAAAAAAGCCCAGCGTGAATATGCCAATTTCACCCAAGAACAGGTTGATAAAATCTTCCGCGCGGCCGCACTGGCTGCTGCAGATGCTCGAATCCCCCTCGCTAAAATGGCCGTTGCCGAATCCGGCATGGGTATCGTGGAAGATAAAGTGATTAAAAACCACTTCGCTTCCGAGTATATCTACAACGCCTATAAAGATGAGAAAACCTGTGGCGTGCTGTCCGAAGACGACACCTTCGGTACCATCACTATCGCTGAACCTATCGGCATTATCTGCGGTATTGTTCCGACCACTAACCCAACGTCTACAGCTATCTTCAAATCACTGATTAGCCTGAAGACCCGTAACGCAATCATCTTCTCTCCACATCCACGTGCGAAAGATGCGACTAACAAAGCTGCGGATATCGTCCTGCAGGCGGCGATCGCAGCTGGTGCACCAAAAGATCTGATTGGCTGGATCGACCAACCTTCCGTTGAGCTCTCCAATGCGCTGATGCATCACCCGGACATTAACCTGATTCTGGCGACCGGTGGTCCTGGCATGGTTAAAGCCGCATACAGCTCCGGTAAACCAGCCATCGGTGTTGGCGCTGGTAACACCCCTGTTGTTATCGACGAAACCGCTGACATCAAACGTGCCGTTGCGTCTGTACTGATGTCTAAAACCTTCGATAACGGCGTTATCTGTGCATCTGAACAGTCTGTTGTTGTCGTAGACTCTGTTTACGACGCCGTTCGTGAACGTTTCGCCAGCCACGGCGGCTACCTGCTGCAGGGCAAAGAGCTGAAAGCAGTTCAGGACATTATCCTGAAAAATGGCGCGCTGAACGCCGCTATCGTGGGTCAGCCAGCGTACAAAATCGCTGAACTCGCAGGCTTTACCGTCCCGGCTACAACCAAAATCCTGATCGGTGAAGTGAAAGTTGTCGACGAGAGCGAGCCGTTTGCACACGAAAAACTGTCTCCTACGCTTGCCATGTACCGTGCGAAAGATTTCGAAGACGCGGTAGAGAAAGCTGAGAAGCTGGTTGCCATGGGCGGTATCGGTCACACGTCTTGCCTGTACACCGACCAGGATAACCAGCCAGAACGCGTCGCTCACTTCGGTCAGATGATGAAAACTGCGCGTATCCTGATCAACACCCCTGCTTCCCAGGGTGGTATCGGTGACCTTTACAACTTCAAACTCGCACCTTCCCTGACTCTGGGTTGTGGTTCCTGGGGTGGTAACTCCATCTCTGAAAACGTTGGTCCAAAACACCTGATCAACAAGAAAACCGTTGCTAAGCGAGCTGAAAACATGTTGTGGCACAAACTTCCGAAATCTATCTACTTCCGCCGTGGCTCCCTGCCAATCGCGCTGGATGAAGTGATTACTGATGGCCACAAACGTGCGCTCATCGTGACTGACCGTTTCCTGTTCAACAACGGCTACGCTGACCAGATTACCTCTGTGCTGA
The DNA here is from genome assembly GCF_977039595.1 of Enterobacter sp. Classification (NCBI taxonomy): domain Bacteria; kingdom Pseudomonadati; phylum Pseudomonadota; class Gammaproteobacteria; order Enterobacterales; family Enterobacteriaceae; genus Enterobacter; species Enterobacter sp. The sequence continues at coordinate 37,330 of NZ_CDRQYH010000024.1, read as the reverse complement.
AAGCGGCTGGCGTTGAAACTGAAGTGTTCTTTGAAGTTGAAGCTGACCCTACCCTGAGCGTTGTACGTAAAGGTGCTGAGCTGGCTAATTCCTTCAAACCAGATGTGATTATCGCACTGGGCGGTGGTTCCCCAATGGATGCCGCGAAAATCATGTGGGTCATGTACGAGCACCCTGAAACCCACTTCGAAGAACTGGCGCTGCGCTTTATGGATATCCGTAAACGTATCTACAAGTTCCCGAAAATGGGCGTAAAAGCCAAAATGATCGCGGTAACCACTACTTCCGGTACCGGTTCAGAAGTTACACCATTTGCGGTAGTAACAGACGATGCGACAGGTCAGAAATACCCACTGGCTGACTACGCGCTGACCCCAGACATGGCTATCGTTGATGCAAACCTGGTAATGGAAATGCCTAAGTCACTGTGTGCGTTCGGTGGTCTGGATGCGGTAACTCACGCCCTGGAAGCCTACGTTTCTGTACTGGCATCTGAGTTCTCTGACGGTCAGGCTCTGCAGGCTCTGAAACTGCTGAAAGAAAACCTGCCAGCGTCCTACAATGAAGGGTCTAAAAACCCGGTAGCACGTGAACGCGTTCACAGTGCAGCAACCATCGCAGGTATCGCGTTTGCCAACGCCTTCCTGGGTGTTTGCCACTCAATGGCGCACAAACTGGGCTCACAGTTCCACATTCCTCACGGTCTGGCGAACGCCCTGTTGATCAGCAACGTTATCCGTTATAACGCTAACGACAATCCAACTAAACAGACTGCTTTCAGCCAGTACGACCGTCCACAAGCACGTCGTCGCTATGCTGAAATCGCTGACCACCTTGGCCTGAGCGCACCGGGCGACCGTACTGCTGCGAAGATTGAGAAACTGCTGGCATGGCTGGAAAGCCTGAAAGCTGAGCTGGGTATTCCTAAATCTATCCGTGAAGCAGGCGTTCAGGAAGCTGACTTCCTCGCTCATGTAGATAAGCTGTCTGAAGATGCCTTCGATGACCAGTGTACTGGTGCTAACCCGCGCTACCCACTGATCTCCGAGCTGAAACAGATTCTGCTGGATACCTACTATGGTCGTGAGTTCAAAGAAGGTGATGTTGCCGCTGTGAAAACAGAAGTTCCTGTCATCAAAGCTGACAAGAAAGCGAAGAAAAGCGCTTAATTGACAGCAGCAGATGAAAAACCCGCCTTAATGGCGGGTTTTTTTATGTCTGAATAACAAGACTGACATTATTTTCTGTTGTCGTGCTGAATCGCCGTCAGCGAGCCTACAGACAACGCTTCTTTATAATGCTTACGGCAGACCGAAACATAGCGTTCATTACCGCCTATCACCACCTGCTCACCATCTGCATAAGGTTTACCAGCCTGGTCAAGACGAAGCACCATACTGGCTTTACGACCGCAGAAGCAGATTGTTTTCAATTCAACAAGTTTATCCGACCAGGCGAGTAAGTACTGGCTCCCGGCAAAGAGCTCACCGCGAAAATCCGTGCGCAGACCGTAACAAAGAACGGGGATATCAAGCTCATCGACCACTTCTGACAGGGCATATACCTGTTCACGCGTCAGAAACTGGCTCTCATCGACCAGGACACAGTGAATCGGCTGTGCAGCATGTTCTGCATGAATGTCTTCAAACAGATCGGTTTTCGGGTTAAAAAGCCTCGCAGGCGACGAGAGTCCTATTCTTGAACTCACCTTCCCTGCACCAAAGCGATCGTCAATTTCAGCCGTATAAACAACGGTACGCATCCCGCGCTCCTGGTAATTGTACGAGGATTGCAGCAACGCGGTGGATTTCCCGGCATTCATTGCCGAATAGTAGAAATAAAGTTGTGCCATTTGCCGTAAAACCCTAATCAATGTGTAATATTCCCGATGAGTCATTGTACCATATTTTGTCTGGTCATCAGCGATGTAGCACACAGGGGAAGCGTTTCAGCGAGGAGTTTACAACCTTCTTTTTATGAAAATAGCCCGTTAAAACATGTAGTAAACACCCTCTCCTCGGCCAATATGTTATATGTTCAGCAAAACATAACACTGCTTTTTATAGTGGAATCCCCTTCATTAAAATTCACTATTTATTAACTATTTCAGTCTTAACATCACGGAGGGGAACTAATACAAAAGGCTGATATTTCTCCGCCGCAACTATAATTCCTGCGGGAAATGTCACAAAAAAAAGACACAATCGACCGGGTTAAGCAGCTTCCGGTGATAACAACCGAGACTGCTGGGCGGTGAAATTTAAGTTAGCGTAATTAATAATAGCGCCATTATTTCGTATTTTTTGAATTCCTTACATTCCTGGCTATTGCACAACTGAATTTATGGCTCTATTATTAGGTCAACAAACCACCCCCCATTATAAGTTTGAGATTACTACAATGAGCGAAGCACTTAAAATTCTGAACAACATCCGTACTCTTCGTGCGCAGGCAAGAGAATGCACCCTCGAAACGCTTGAAGAAATGCTGGAAAAATTAGAAGTTGTAGTTAATGAACGTCGCGAAGAAGAAAGCGCTGCAGCGGCTGAAATCGAAGAGCGTACTCGTAAACTGCAGCAATATCGTGAAATGCTGATTGCTGATGGTATCGATCCAAATGAATTGCTGAACAGCATGGCTGCCGCTAAAACCGGTACTAAAGCCAAGCGTGCGGCACGTCCTGCTAAATATAGCTACGTTGACGAGAACGGCGAAACTAAAACCTGGACTGGCCAGGGTCGTACTCCTGCTGTAATCAAGAAAGCGATGGATGAGCAGGGTAAACAGCTGGACGACTTCCTGATCAAGGATTAATCGAGCCATATTCAGAAAAATCCCGCATATTGCGGGATTTTTTTTAACCTAAATTTGTCGCATACATCCTCTTACACTCTGTCATAAAGCATTATTTAGCAATTTTATCGACTGTACTTTCAGACAGGTTTTTGGGAGTGTTATGGGCATAAAAAAACCGGTGGGCAATGCCTCACCGGTTTCGAACATTTACAACCGTGGCTTATTTCTTAATACCTACGCTCTCTTTGAGCCAGGTTTTAAATTCTTCACCAAGGGTATTGTGGCGGATACCATATTCAACAAACGCCTGCATATAACCGAGCTTATTACCGCAGTCATGGCTCTTACCTTTCATATGGTAGGCCTCAACGGTCTCTTTCTCGATCAGCATATCGATGGCATCCGTCAGCTGGATCTCATCACCCGCTCCTGGAGGCGTTTTAGCCAGCAGAGGCCAGATTTCAGCACTCAGGACATAGCGACCTACAACGGCAAGGTTTGAAGGCGCTACGTCGGCTTTAGGCTTCTCTACGACACCAACCATTGGCACACTTTCGCCCGGCTCAAGGTTAACGCCTTTGCAGTCAACCACACCGTATGCCGTTACGTCTTCAACAGGCTCAACCATAATCTGGCTACTGCCGGTTTCGTCGAAACGTTTGATCATTTCAGCCAGGTTATCCTGAGAAAGATCGGATTCGTATTCGTCCAGAATTACGTCAGGCAGAATTACCGCTACAGGCTCATCACCTACAACAGGATGCGCGCACATAACAGCGTGGCCCAGACCTTTAGCCAGGCCCTGACGAACCTGCATAATGGTGACGTGTGGAGGGCAAATAGATTGAACTTCTTCTAAGAGCTGACGCTTAACACGCTTTTCCAGCATGGCTTCAAGTTCAAAGCTTGTATCGAAATGGTTTTCGATAGAGTTTTTAGATGAATGCGTAACCAGCACAATTTCAGTGATGCCGGCTGCGATACATTCATTAACGACATACTGGATTAATGGCTTATCAACCAGAGGCAGCATCTCTTTAGGAATCGCCTTAGTTGCTGGTAACATCCTGGTCCCCAATCCCGCTACCGGGATAACGGCCTTTCTGACTTTCGAATTTAGGGCAGCCATTCAAATTCTCCTGAGCTGTTCAAGTTTTGAACTTTTATGCAATAAATAACGCGTTGAGTATATCAGCCTCGCCCCGCAGTCCGGGTCTGAAAAGAACGCGTTGCCGATCAATTAGGACAAATACGCATGAATCTGGGCAGCGATAGTAGCACTCCCCGTAAAACACAGGTAAAGCAATCTTAAAATTAAGATCCAATTGCTTATTCCGTGGACAACATTAAGCGTAGCCGTCCCCCGGCGCCCCAAATTTGGCACTGCCAGGAGGAACAGCGGTGGCTAATTTGATTAAGATATGCCGTTCCCAATGTCCCAAGCGGCACGCCATTACTCACCTGAATATGATGTTCACCGGTATTCAGTGAAGCGTTGAGACCTGCTGAGACGAGGATCAGATTTTTTAAACCGCTGTGGTAATAGCCGACCAGCAGCGGGAACTGTCCAGGTAAATTGGCCTGACGAAAAAGCTGGTTTACTTGTTTGAGTAAACTGCCTAACTCCGGTAGCCGTTGTCCCTGATGCGATAACTGTTCCTGCAACAAACCATTAAATAGAGCGCGAAGAAGTAACGCGGCTAATACACCGTTATCCCCTGCCCGGGTGACATCCAGAGAATAAAACGCAAGGTCGGTATCAGATAAAGGTGCGATATCCAGCACCAGTCCGGGCTGGTCAGCCGCTACCAGCTGGCGATAATTTACGCGACAGTGTGAAATAGTTTGCTGCACGGGCGGCTGGAGCTCTTGCAATAGTTTCGCCGCAGCAGGCGGATTACTCACCAGGGCATCCCAATCCTGGAAAAGACGCTCCTCTTCCTCTACTCGGGAATTAAACATATTGGGATAAAGGCACGCCAGGACCGTTTCACGCAGCCGGTTCAGATCCTTGACCGGTTTAAGCAGAATATCCTGGACGCCAAGACGTAATGCTTTGGCAATATCCGCCATATTCTCTGTGGCAGAGATCACCAGAATCGGCGTCTGGTTACCTTCGTTACGCAGATGTTCAACCAGCTTCAGTCCATTCATGCGCGGCATCGCTATGTCGCAAATCATCAAATCGGGCGTAATGCCGATCATTTTTTCCAGGGCGTCGATGCCATCTTCAGCCAGTGACGTCAATGCGCCCAGCGAGGATAACCACGAATCCAGTAGCGATCGGAAAACGGGCTCGTCTTCAACAATCAAAATGTGTTTTCCGGCCAATGGCTGCGTCATGGTTCCTCCCCTGGCTGACAGTAACTAAATAGTGGCATGCGATCGGCACTATCGCCTGTCAGATTTTGCTGAAGTAGTCAAAAAAAGGTGCTTAACGTGCGGTCTGCACAAAAGGCAACAATTCGTCTATTTTCTTTTCGACGGCTAACGAGCCCGCTGCGATGGCGGCCTCAGCCCGATGGAAATCAAGAGTAGAGATTTGCGGACAGTACGGCTGAATAAGGATATCCGGAGGGTCGCCTGCCATACGGTTACGTTTAAGGCGATTCTCGAGTACCTGTATTGACGTGGTCATGATTTCTATCGCCGTCGGCGCGGTAACCGAGCGTCGCGCGGCCATACGCCCGATTCTGCCGCGCAGGCGCTCGTGCCAGGCCAGTTTCTCGTCCTCAGCATCTTCGCTCTGCAGATTGACCGGCATGAGGTCCTGTTGCATCAGGTGGGCATCGTGCTGCAGATCGACGGCAATCACGATATCCGCCCCCATTGCACGGGTCAGAGAAATGGGAACCGGGTTAACGACGCCACCATCGACAAGCCAGTAACCGTTGTGTGGGACAGGCGCCATGAGCCCCGGCATACTGCAGGAGGCGCGCACGGCAAGATGGATATCCCCTTCGGTTAGCCAAAGTTCGCGTCCTGTACTGAGGTTCGTCGCGACGGCGCCGAAAGGCATCTGACAATCAGTGAAGTCTTCGAGAGGCATAACCTGGCGGAACTGGTTAAAAACGCGTTCGCCGCGCAACAGTCCACCACGCTGCCAGGAGAGGTCCATCAGACGCAGCACGTCCCAGTAGCTGAAGGAACGCACCCAAGTCTCGAGTTCCGTAAGCTTTCCGCACGCGTAAGCGGATCCGACAAGCGATCCGATTGAACATCCTGCGACAATATCTACGGCAATGCCCATCTTGTTTAAGGCATTAATCACGCCGATGTGTGACCATCCCCGGGCTGCACCTGAGCCCAGCGCCAGTCCAATTTTAACCTTTCTCATTAGCCCTGTTTTACTTCCCCTGGATTCCTGACATAGCGTCAACGCAACAGCTCAGTTAACATAGTGCTACCCGAAGCGTTTTACGCCTTTATTTTTTGTTCCAGGAAGAGAATCGTGTCTCAACTCTGCCCTTGTGGTAGCGCTCTGGAGTATAGCCTATGTTGCCAGCGATATCTGTCTGGCGATCAGGTTGCACCAGACCCGTCACACCTCATGCGTTCACGTTACACTGCTTTTGTGATCAAAGACGCAGACTACCTGATTAAAACCTGGCATCCCTTCTGCCACGCTGCCGAATTCAGAAAGGACATCGAAGCCGGCTTCGCGAACACGCAGTGGCTCGGCCTCACCGTCTATGAATCCTCTCCAGGCAGTCATGTTGATGAAGGTTACGTCAGCTTTGTAGCCCGTTTTAACGAGAATAATAAACCGGGGGCCATTATCGAACGTTCCCGGTTCTTAAAGGAAAGCGGGCAGTGGTATTATATTGACGGAACGCGCCCACAGTTTGGTCGTAACGATCCCTGCCCGTGTGGTTCAGGTAAAAAATTTAAAAAGTGTTGCGGGCAGTAATGCCTGACAACCCAGACTTCGCAAATACAAACAGGATTTCCCGGCGATGCAATCATTACAACGTAAAGTTCTGCGCACCATCTGTCCCGATCAAAAAGGGCTGATCGCACGAATTACCAACATTTGCTATAAACATGAACTGAATATCGTGCAGAACAACGAGTTCGTTGACCACCGTACCGGCCGCTTCTTTATGCGTACCGAACTGGAAGGTATTTTCAACGACACCACTCTGCTGGCCGATCTGGACAGCGCGCTTCCGGAGGGTTCCGTGCGCGAACTGACCCCAGCCGGTCGACGCCGCATCGTGATCCTGGTGACCAAAGAAGCACACTGTCTTGGCGACCTGCTGATGAAAGCAAACTACGGCGGTCTGGACGTCGAAATTGCTGCCGTTATTGGCAACCACGAGACGCTGCGCACGCTGGTCGAACGCTTTGATATTCCGTTCGAGCTGGTCAGCCACGAAGGCCATACGCGTGAAGAACACGACGATTTGATGGCCCAGGCCATTGAAGCGCATAACCCGGACTACGTGGTGCTGGCGAAATACATGCGCGTGTTAACGCCATCTTTCGTGGCGCGTTTCCCGAACAAGATCATCAACATTCACCACTCGTTCCTGCCGGCCTTTATTGGTGCGCGTCCATACCACCAGGCGTACGAGCGTGGCGTTAAGATTATTGGCGCGACAGCCCACTACGTGAATGACAACCTGGACGAAGGTCCCATCATCATGCAGGACGTGATTCATGTGGATCACACTTACACCGCTGAGGACATGATGCGTGCAGGGCGTGACGTTGAGAAGAATGTGTTAAGCCGCGCGCTGTATCAGGTGCTGGCCCAGCGTGTCTTCGTTTACGGCAACAGAACCATCATTCTTTAATCTTTCGGAAAATGAATTGATTAGCTTTGCGCCTTTACGGATAAAAAGCAGGCAAACAGCTTCATTTCCCTAAAGGAATGCTTTACAGGGGCGTCTCATTTGATATGATGCGCCCCGCTTCCAGCAGGAAGCAGGCCAGTAAAAAAGCATTACCCCGTGGTGGGGTTCCCGAGCGGCCAAAGGGAGCAGACTGTAAATCTGCCGTCATCGACTTCGAAGGTTCGAATCCTTCCCCCACCACCATCTCTCAGCACGACCTCAAAATTTGAATTACCCCTGGTGGGGTTCCCGAGCGGCCAAAGGGAGCAGACTGTAAATCTGCCGTCATCGACTTCGAAGGTTCGAATCCTTCCCCCACCACCATCACTTTCAAACGACACTTAACATTCAGCTCGCACCGTGCATCATGTATTTCCGCAAGGGGAAGGATGAGAAGCTTCGACTAAGGTTCGATTCGAGCGCAGCGAGAAAGCGTTGCCGCAGGCAACGACCCGAAGGGCGAGGCGCAACGCGCCGAGTAATCCTTCCCCCACCACCATCACTTCCAGCAACATCCCAAGTCATATTAAAACCAAACACTCAACCGAATCCGCCTCTGCAGGCCGGGTAAGGCGCAGCCGCCCCCCGGCAAAAGATGGTTACATCGGCGGCAAACGACGCATGACCGGTGAACTTTTCACAATCGACGTATTACACTGGGCATGTTCCGCCAGCCCATCCAGCAGCGCATCAAGCTGTTCGATTGACCGCACCACAAGCCTGATGACAAAGCAGTCCTCCCCGGTCACCTTGTCGCTCTCAATACACTCCGGCATCGCCTGAATATACTTATCCACCTTATGCAACAACCCCGGCAAAGGCCGCACGCGCACCAGCGCCTGCAGCGTATACCCCAGCGCCGCCAGGTTCACCCGAGCACCATACCCCTGAATCACACCGCGCTCTTCCAGCCTTTTAAGACGTTCTGCCGTGCTGGGAGACGTCAGACCGATGCGGCCGCTGAGCACCTTCAACGACATGCGCGCATCCTCAACCAGGCAGGCTAAAATTTGTCGGTCTATATCATCAAGAAGGTAATCCATCGCTTTCACCTAATTTTAAAAAGCCATTACTGCATTTCACCTTATCTCATCCCTGTAAAACCCTACAGCGATTTTCGACAATAACGTCATTACTCAGGAGGTGGATGATGCGTGATTTACATAAAGGCGTCTGGCAAATGAGCCTGGCGATGTTAATTTCCGGCTCTATCGGTGCGTTTGTTTTGCTCAGCGGCCTGCCGGTGACGGAAGTGGTGTTCTGGCGCTGTCTTATCGGGGCAATGGCGCTTTTTATTTTTATCCGGGTGAGTCAAAAGCCCTTTAGCCCCCTCACCCGCACCACGCTGATGCTGGCTATTCTCGGCGGCGTAGCGCTCGTGGTGAACTGGCTGCTGCTCTTCGCGGCCTATGAACGGATCTCGATTGGTCTTTCGACCGTGGTCTATAACACCCAGCCGTTTATGCTGGTCCTGATGGGGATGTTTTTAGGCGAGCGCGTCAGCCTGGTGAAATGGGGCTGGTTGTTCCTCGCCTTTGGCGGCGTAGTGATCCTGCTCTCCAGCGAGCTGACCGGCGCGCATGGCAGTGAATGGCTCGCCGGAATCGGCCTGGCAATGGCCGCGGCCTTCTTCTACGCGCTGACGGCAATCATTGCGCGCAAGCTGAAAACAATCGCGCCGCAGCATATTGCCTTTATCCAGGTGCTGACGGGCGTAGTGATGCTTTTGCCGTTTGCCAGCATGCCGTCATTTACCGGTGATTTTCCCTGGCCTACCCTGCTGACGCTGGGCATCGTCCATACCGGCATTATGTACCAGCTGCTCTACAGCGCAATTCAGAAGCTGCCGACGCCCATTACCGGCTCCCTGTCGTTTATCTATCCGGTGGTGGCGATCGTTGTCGATAATCTGGTGTTCGGACACTCGCTGAACCTGACGCAGCTCGCGGGCGGCGCGCTGATCCTTTTTGCTGCAGCGGGCAACAACCTGGGCTGGGGCGAAAAAAAACCCCGCGAGTGCGGGGTTGGTATCAAAACGGCGAATTAGCGACGGGCGCGCACAATCTGGTATTTGCGCGTCAGGTACTCCACCGGCGCGCTCCAGATATGCACCAGACGAGAGAACGGGAACAGCACAAACAGCGTCATTCCCAGCACCAGGTGAACGCGGAAGATAAACGCCACACCGTCCAGGTGCGCGGAGGCTCCGCCGTGGAAGGTCACCACCGACTGCGCCCAGCCGACCAGCTTCATCATTTCGCTCCCGTCCATATGCTGTGCCGAGAACGGAATGGTCAACAGACCCAGCGCGCACTGCACCATCAGCAGGGAGAGGATCAGAATATCTGCGGCGGTCGTGGTCGCACGCACGCGCGGGCTGAACAGGCGACGTTTCAGCAGCAGCAGGCCACCTACTAAGGTCATCACCCCGCAGGCACCGCCGGCGATCATCGCCATCTTCTGCTTCACCTCGATCGGTAGCCACGCTTCATACATCCAGTGCGGCGTCAGCATCCCGAGGAAGTGACCGGCAAAAATGCCCAGAATACCGATGTGGAACAGGTTAGAACCCACATGCATCCCTTTACGATCCAGCATCTGGCTGGAGGCGGCACGCCAGGTGTACTGGCCGTAGTCGTAACGCAGCCAGCTTCCCACCAGGAACACGGTGCCCGCGATATACGGGTAAATGTCAAAGAAGAACATATTCAGGAAGTGCATTAGTGCCGTCCTCCGTTAGAGATATTCAAATATTGCGGGGCAACCGCGCCGGCAAAACGACGCTGATGAGCGGAGATTTCAGACTCGCCGCAGTTCTGGTCAGCAAAGAATTTCACCTGCTCTTCTTCCCAGACCGCATCCAGCGCTTGTGGCGTATCATCGCGGGCTTCATCCGCAATTTTCTCCGCCACTTTTTCACTGTCGACCGAGGCGTTGGCCAGCTTCACCAGCAGATCGAACAGCACCGCATAGCGGCTCTCGCGCTGCTGCAGGCGCGCGCCGAGCAGCGCCAGGATCGGCGCGATATCCTGCAGACCGCCCAGCGCCTCTTCTTTCGGCAGCTGCGCCAGGTACTCCAGATACAGCGGCAGATGATCCGGCAGCTCGCGGCTGTCGAGCTGCAGGCCGTGCTGTTCGTACTGGGCCATCAGGTCCACCATCGCCTGCCCGCGGTCACGGGACTCACCGTGAACGTGTTCAAACAGCAGCAGCGAGGTCGCACGCCCCCGGTCAAACAGCTGGCTGTAGTCCGACTGGGCATCCAGAAGGTCGCGCGCCAGCAGATCGCGGAGGAAAACGCCAAGCCGCTGGGCATCGTCTTTATCCAGATTTTCAGATGACGCGAGTGCATCAAAGAGTTCCTGCTGATGCTGCGCAAGCGCAGCATCCGGGTACTCGAGCAGGCGCGAAACAATGACGAGTTCAATCATTGGTGCGGCTCCGTTTTGCTGGTCACATCCATGGCATCGATGCGGCGGCTGTTGAACAGGTTGAATTTGCTGTCTGACCCGTGGCAGCCGTCGCCAAAGGTAAAGCCACAGCCATTTTTTTCCGGGAAGGCTTCGCGGGCCAGCTCACGGTGGCTGCTCGGCACCACGAAACGGTCTTCGTAGTTGGCAATCGCCAGATAGCGGTACATCTCTTGCGCCTGCGCTTCGGTCAGACCGACCTCTTCCAGCGCGCGGGTATCGATCACGCCGTCTACGGTTTCCGCACGTTTAAAGTGACGCATCGCCAGCATACGCTTCAGCGCGAGCAGGACCGGCTGGGTGTCCCCTGCGGTCAACAGGTTCGCCAGGTACTGAACCGGAATACGCAGGCTTTCAACGTCCGGCAGGATGCCGTTGCTGCCCAGTTCGCCCGCGTCAGCCGCGGACTGAATCGGCGACAGCGGCGGCACGTACCAGACCATCGGCAGGGTGCGGTATTCCGGGTGCAGCGGCAGCGCGAGCTTCCAGTCCATTGCCATTTTGTACACCGGTGACTGCTGCGCCGCGTCAATCACGCTCTGCGGCACGCCGTCCTTCAGCGCCTGCTCAATCACCTTCGGATCGTTCGGATCGAGGAACACGTCCAGCTGACGCTGATACAGATCTTTCTCGTGCTCGGTGCTCGCGGCATTTTCAATCGCGTCCGCGTCATACAGCAGCACGCCGAGGTAGCGAATACGGCCTACGCAGCTTTCTGAGCAGACGGTCGGCATTCCGGCTTCGATACGCGGGTAGCAGAAGATGCACTTCTCAGACTTGCCGCTTTTCCAGTTGAAGTAGATTTTTTTGTACGGGCAGCCGGTGATGCACATGCGCCAGCCGCGGCACTTGTCCTGGTCGATCAGCACGATGCCATCTTCTTCACGCTTGTAGATGGCGCCGCTTGGGCAGGTCGCCACGCACGCCGGGTTGAGGCAGTGCTCGCACAGACGCGGCAGATACATCATGAAGGTGTTTTCGAACTGGCCGTACATCGCCTTCTGCATATTCTCGAAGTTCTGGTCTTTGGCGCGTTTCTCGAACTCGCCGCCCAGAATCTCTTCCCAGTTTGGACCGCTGGTGATCTTGTCCATGCGCTGACCGGTGATCAGCGAGCGAGGACGGGCAATCGGCTGGTGTTTGCTTTCCGGCGCGTTGTGCAGGTTCTGGTAGTCGTAATCAAACGGCTCGTAGTAATCGTCGATGCCCGGCAGGTGCGGGTTGGCGAAGATTTTTCCCAGAAGCCAAGCGCGGTTGCCCATGCGCGGCTGCAGCTTGCCGTTGATTTTACGGATCCAGCCGCCCTTCCACTTCTCCTGGTTTTCCCAGTCGGTCGGGAAGCCGGTGCCCGGCTTGCTTTCTACGTTGTTGAACCAGGCGTACTCCATACCTTCGCGGCTGGTCCAGACGTTTTTACAGGTGACCGAGCAGGTATGGCAGCCGATGCATTTATCCAGATTCAGCACCATGCCGACTTGTGAACGAATTTTCATTTTACGCTCTCCTGTACCTGGTCATTACCTTCGCCGTCTAACCAGTTAATGTTCTTCATCTTACGTACCACCACGAACTCATCGCGGTTCGATCCTACGGTGCCGTAGTAGTTAAAGCCGTAGGCCAGCTGTGCATAACCACCGATCATGTGGGTCGGCTTAGGCGTAATGCGGGTCACGGAGTTGTGGATCCCGCCGCGCTGCTCGGTGATCTCTGAACCGGGCAGGTTAACGATACGTTCCTGCGCGTGGTACATCATGGTCATCCCGGCCGGTACGCGCTGGCTCACCACCGCACGCGCCGTCAGGGCGCCGTTGCTGTTGAACACTTCAATCCAGTCGTTATCTTCAATACCCAGGTCTTTGGCGTCCGTTTCGCTCATCCAGACAATCGGACCACCGCGCGACAGGGTCAGCATCAGCAGGTTGTCGCTGTAGGTGGAGTGGATACCCCACTTCTGGTGCGGCGTCAGGAAGTTCAGCGCCTTCTCAGGGTTACCGTTCGATTTCGCGCCCATCACCGCTTTCACGGAGCGGGTGTCGATTGGCGGACGGTAAACCAGCAGGCTTTCACCGAAGTCGCGCATCCACTGGTGATCCTGATACAGCGACTGACGGCCGGACAGGGTGCGCCACGGGATCAGCTCGTGAACGTTGGTGTAGCCCGCGTTGTAGGACACATGCTCATCTTCCAGGCCTGACCAGGTCGGGCTGGAGATAATCTTGCGCGGCTGGGCCTGAATATCGCGGAAGCGGATTTTCTCTTCCTCTTTATTCGTCGCCAGGTGCGTATGGTCGCGACCGGTGAACTCGCTCAGTGCCGCCCAGGCCTTCACGGCAACGTGGCCGTTGGTTTCCGGTGCCAGGGTCAGGATCATCTCCGCCGCATCAATTGCCGTATTGAGCATTGGCTGGCCTTTCGCCGGGCCGTCCGCTTTGGTGTAGTTGAGCTTGCGCAGCAGGTCCATTTCGCTCTGGGTGTTCCAGGCGATCCCTTTCCCGCCGTTACCGATTTTCTCCATCAGCGGACCGATAGAGGTAAAGCGCTCGTAGGTTGCCGGGTAGTCGCGTTCAACCGGAATAATGTGCGGCGCGGTCACGCCCGGGATCAGGTCGCATTCGCCTTTTTTCCAGTCCTTCACGTCCAGCGGCTGCGCCAGTTCGGCGGCAGAGTCGTGCTGGATTGGCAGCGTCACCACGTCGGTCTCTTTGCCCAGGTGCCCCACGCAGACTTCGGAGAATTTCTTCGCGATGTCTTTGTAGATATCCCAGTCGCTTTTCGATTCCCACGCCGGGTCAACGGCCGCAGACAGCGGATGAATAAACGGATGCATATCCGAGGTATTCATGTCGTCTTTTTCGTACCAGGTCGCGGTTGGCAGCACGATGTCGGAGTACAGGCAGGTGCTGGACAGACGGAAGTCGAGGGTTACCACCAGATCCAGCTTGCCGTCGAGACCGTTGTCTTTCCACTCCACCTCTTCCGGCTTCACGCCGCCCTGCTTGCCGAGATCTTTCCCCTGGATACCGTTTTCAGTACCGAGCAGGTACTTCAGCATGTACTCGTGGCCTTTACCGGACGAGCCCAGCAGGTTGGAGCGCCAGATGAACAGGTTGCGCGGGTGGTTTTTACCATTCTCCGGCTGTTCCGCCGCGAAGCGGATTGAGCCATCCTTCAGCGATTGCACGGTGTAATCCACCGGTGACATACCCGCCTGCTTCGCCGCTTCCGCAATGCGCAGCGGGTTAGTGCCCAGCTGCGGTGCCGACGGCAGCCAGCCCATGCGTTCAGCACGCACGTTGAAGTCAATAAGGTGGCCGCTGTAGCGGGATTTATCCGCCATCGGCGAGAGCAGTTCCTGCGCGGTGACCGTCTCGTAGCGCCACTGGCTGGAGTGGTTATAGAAGTAAGAGGTGCTGTTCATGTGGCGTGCAGGACGCTGCCAGTCGAGGGCAAACGCCAGCGGCTGCCAGCCGGTCTGCGGACGCAGTTTCTCCTGGCCAACGTAGTGCGCCCAGCCGCCGCCGCTCTGACCGACGCAGCCGCAGAAGATCAGCATGTTGATCAGTCCACGGTAGTTCATATCGAGGTGATACCAGTGGTTCAGACCGGCACCGACGATGATCATCGAACGGCCGTGCGTTTTGTCCGCGTTTTCTGCGAACTCGCGTGCGATACGGGTAATGTGCGCGCGAGGAACTCCGGTAATCTGTTCCGCCCAGGCCGGGGTGTAGGCCTTCACGTCGTCATAGCCGGTTGCACAGTTTTCATCGCCCAGACCGCGTTCCAGACCATAGTTCGCCATGGTCAGGTCATAAACGGTGGTGACCAGCGCGGTGGAGCCGTCGGCCAGCTGCAGGCGTTTCACCGGCAGCTTGTGCATCAGTACGTTTTTCAGTTCAACCTTGTTGAAGTGCTCGGAACCTTCGCCGCCGAAGTACGGGAACCCGACCTCGGCGATCTCATCCTGGCTGCCCAGCATGCTGAGGCGCAGCTCAGTCTCTTCGCCGGTGGCGCCGTTACGTTGCTCAAGGTTCCACTTGCCCTTCTCGCCCCAGCGGAAGCCGATAGAGCCGTTTGGCGCCACCAGCTCGCCGTTGCTGTTATAGGCAACGGTTTTCCACTCAGGATTATTTTCCTGACCCAGCGCGTCCACCAGATCGGCAGCACGCAGCGTACGTCCTGCGGCATAGTACCCGTCACGCTCTTCCAGCATGACCAGCATTGGCATGTCGGTGTAGCGGCGGACGTAGTCGGTGAAGTACTGGCTTGGCTTATCAAGATGGAATTCACGCAGCATGACGTGACCCATCGCCATCGCCATCGCGGCATCGGTACCCTGTTTCGGTGCCAGCCACAGATCGCACAGCTTGGCGATTTCCGCGTAGTCAGGGGTGACCGCCACGGTTTTGGTGCCTTTGTAACGGACTTCGGTAAAGAAGTGCGCGTCCGGCGTACGGGTCTGAGGAACGTTTGAACCCCAGGCGATAATGTAGCTGGAGTTATACCAGTCCGCGGATTCCGGCACGTCGGTCTGCTCGCCCCAGGTCTGCGGAGACGCCGGCGGCAGGTCGCAGTACCAGTCGTAGAAGCTCAGGCAGGTCCCGCCGATAAGCGACAGATAGCGAGCCCCGGAGGCGTAAGAGACCATCGACATCGCCGGGATTGGCGAGAAGCCCGCCACGCGGTCAGGACCGTAGGTTTTGACGGTGTAGACGTTGGATGCGGCAATCAGCTCGTTCACTTCTTTCCATGAGGATCGAACGAAACCACCGCGACCGCGAGCCTGCTTGAAGCTTTTTGCTTTGTCCGCGTCTTCGATGATGGATGCCCAGGCATCCACCGGATCGCTGTGCTGCACTTTCGCTTCACGCCACATCTTCATCAGGCGCTTGCGCATCAGAGGGTATTTCAGACGGTTAGCGCTGTAGAGATACCAGGAGTAGCTGGCACCACGCGGGCAGCCGCGCGGTTCATGGTTTGGCATATCCGGGCGGGTGCGCGGGTAGTCGGTCTGCTGCATTTCCCAGGTCACCAGACCATTTTTAACGAAAATCTTCCAGCTGCATGAGCCAGTACAGTTCACGCCGTGGGTCGAACGGACGACTTTGTCATGCTGCCAGCGCTGACGGTAACCGTCTTCCCAGTCCCGGTTGGTATCCAGAACCTGGCCGTGCCCATCGGCAAAAGTTTCACCCTTCTGTTTGAAGTAGCGAAACCGGTCCAAAAATTTGCTCATCGGGTATCTCCTGTATGGAGCCTGTGGCTCTCTAAATCGACATTGCTGATTTGCAGCGAAGGTAACGCCCTGAAAGAGGGGGATAATTGATAACGATCAAGACGAGGATGGACTCTCAGGCGAGGGGTTACACCGAATACCACCAAAGCGGTATCTTCAAAAAATCCATATCAATATGAAAAATAACGTTAATTTTTTTTCATCGTACAAAAAGCCAGTCGAAATTTAACATCTCAGGTATTAAGGGGTAGACCCACCTGCAAAGCGATGGCGATCGCAGTGTCACCGCAGGCGTCCGCCGTAAAAGCCGTAAGTATGTTGTAACTATTATTCAGGCTAAAAAAAACGCGGCCCGAAGGCCGCGTAAACGGATAATCACACTTACTTATTTTTCTTGGTATTTCGGCCATATACCAGCCACGTAATCACAACGCAGGCGATATAGAAGACGAGGAAAACTTTCATGGCACCGGCCGGAGAGCCGGTCAGATCCAGAGAGATACCGAACGCTTTCGGGATAAAGAAGCCGCCAATCGCGCCGATGGCTGAGATAAAGCCCAGCGCCGCAGCCGTATCCGTCGCCGCTTCGCGCATTGCCTGCTCTTCGCTCCCGCCCTGCGCTTTCACGCGATCCATCGTCAGCTTACGGAAGATCACGGAGATCATCTGGAAGGTGGACGCACTCCCCAGCCCCGCCGTCAGGAACAGCACCATAAACACGCCGAAGAAGGCGATGAAGTTACCGCCCTGTCCGTCGGCCGGCAGCGTGAGGAACAGCAGCGCGCAGAAGACCGCCATCACCACGAAGTTAACCAGCGTCACGCGGGTACCGCCCAGGCGGTCAGAGACCATGCCGCCCAGCGAACGTGCAAGGGCACCAATAAACGGCCCGAAGAAGGCAAAGTGCAGGATCTGAATCTCCGGGAACTGCGTTTTCGACAGCATTGCGAAGCCCGCCGAGAAGCCGATAAACGAACCGAAGGTGGCCAGATACAGCAGCGCCATCACCCAGAGGTGTCCACGCTTCAGCACCGGCAGCTGTTCGCTCAGCGACGCCTTCGACGCGGACAGGTCGTTCATAAAGAACCAGGCTGCGAGGGTGAAGACCACCAGGAAAGGTACCCAGATCCAGGCGGCGTTCTGCAGATAGAGGGAAGAACCATCCGCCTGCTCAACGCCACCGCCGCCAAAGGCCGCAAAAATAGAAACAGAGATCGCCAGCGGGGCAATCAGCTGCATCACGCTCACGCCCATATTGCCCAGACCGCCGTTAATACCCAGCGCGCCGCCCTGCTTCGCTTTCGGGAAGAAGAAGCTGATGTTTGCCATGCTGGAGGCGAAGTTCGCACCCGCAAAACCGCACAGCAGGGAGATAATCACGAACACGCTGAACGGCGTAGAGGTATCCTGCACCGCGAAGCCGAGCCAGACGCAGGGGACGATCATGATGCCCGTACTGAATGCCGTCCAGCGACGGCCGCCAAAGACCGGCACCATAAACGCGTAAGGCACACGCAGCAGCGCGCCTGACAGCGACGGCAGCGCGGTCAGCATAAACAGCTGATCGGTCGTAAACGTAAAACCCACTTTCGGCAGGTTTACCGCCACCGCGCTAAACAACATCCATACGCAAAACGCCAATAACAAACACGGCACGGAAATCCAAAGATTCCGGCTTGCTACACGATGGCCGCGCTGTTGCCAGAACGCCGGATCCTCTGGACGCCAGTCTGTAATAACGGCACCATTTTCCCTTTCGGGAGCGGATGAGTGACTCATAGACACCTCTGATTCTCGAATGATGCTGCAAACATTAGGGTTTTAGGGCGGCGGTAAGTTGATATAAATCAAAGGAAAAGTGGGAGGATTTGCGGCGCAAAATAAGGTCTCACCCTTAGTGAGTAGGCTAATTCGGTAAAAAAGACGTGGTTTTTCACGGCACTGACGGTTCCTGGCTACTCCCACCTCCTTCCCCCTACTCCGTTGGCAATTTAGGGGTAATCCTTTATTGGTATGGGTATACTCCAGGGTATGCACCAGAATAGCGCCATTCCTGCAAGCAGGCCACGTCAGGAGCACGCCACCTCTATGTTAAAAAGATGTTTATCTCCGCTGACGCTCGTGAATCAGCTAGCCCTGATTGTTTTGCTGTCCACCGCCATCGGCGTGACCGGCATGGCGATCTCCGGCTGGCTGGTACAGGGAGTACAGGGTAATGCGCATGCCATCAACGAGGCAGGCTCGCTACGCATGCAGAGTTATCGCCTGCTGGCGTCGGTCCCCCTGACGCAGGACGATCGGCCTCTGATTGATGAAATGGAGCGCACGGTCTTCAGCCCCGAGCTGGAAAACGCCGCCATCCGCGCCGGTCAGCAGTCCCAGCTTAACGCCCTTCAGGGTTACTGGCACACCCAGCTGCAGCCCGGGCTGAAACAGGCTCGCAGCACGGAAACCGTTGCGCAGGACGTTGCGGGGTTCGTCTCACGTATTGATGCGCTGGTCTCCGCTTTTGACCAGACGACCGAATTACGCATCGACCGGGTGGTGATGGTGCACCGCGCAATGGCGCTGTTTATGGGGCTGCTGCTGATCTTCACCATCGTCTGGCTCCGCGCGCGGCTGCTGAACCCGTGGAAACAGCTGCTGGCGATGGCCCGCGCGGTGACCGCACGCGATTTTACCCAGCGCACGCACATCAGCGGGCGCAACGAGATGGCCATGCTTGGCCAGGCGCTCAACACCATGTCGGCAGAGCTCTCCGAGAGCTACGCGGTACTGGAACAGCGCGTTCAGGAAAAAACGGCGGGACTGGAGCAGAAAAACGAGATCCTCTCCTTCCTGTGGCAAGCCAACCGCCGTCTGCACATGCAGGTGCCGCTATGCGAGCGCCTCTCTCCGGTGCTGAACGGCCTGCAAAATCTGACCCTGCTGCACGACCTTGAGCTGCGCGTCTACGACGTGGAAGACGAAGATAACCATCAGGAATTTACCTGCCAGTCGGATATGTCGTGCGATGACAAAGGCTGCCATCTTTGCCCTCGTGGCCTGCCGCCGCTGACGTCCGGCGGCACCACCCTGAAGTGGCGCCTGACCGACAGCCACACTCAGTACGGTATTCTGCTGGCAACGCTGCCAGCCGGGCGTCACCTGAGCCACGACCAGCAGCAGCTGGTCGATACGCTGGTCGAACAGCTAACGGCCACGCTGGCGCTCGACCGGCATCAGGAAAAGCAGCAGCAGCTTATCGTCATGGAGGAGCGCGCAACCATCGCCCGCGAGCTTCACGACTCTATCGCCCAGTCGCTCTCCTGTATGAAAATGCAGGTGAGCTGTCTGCAGATGCAGGATGCAGAGATGCCGGAAAGCAATAAGCAGCTGCTTAGCCAGATCCGCAACGAGCTGAACACCTCCTGGGTACAGCTTCGCGAGCTGCTGACCACCTTCCGCCTGCAGCTGACCGAGCCGGGCCTGCGCCCGGCGCTGGAGGCCAGCTGTCACGAATTTAGCGCCCGGCTGGGGTTCCCGGTGAAGCTTGACTACCAGCTGCCGCCGCGGTTTGTCCCCTCCCATCAGGCCATACATTTACTGCAGATCGCCCGTGAAGCGCTGAGCAACGTGCTCAAGCACTCCGGCGCGACGGCGGTAACGGTCACCGTCAGCCAGCACAACAACCAGGTGAAGCTTACGGTTCACGACAACGGCCGCGGCGTGCCGGAAAATGCCGAACGCACAAACCACTATGGTTTAATTATTATGCGAGACCGCGCCCAAAGCCTGCGCGGTGATTGCCAGGTTCGCCGGAGAGAGACGGGCGGCACGGAAGTTGTCGTCACCTTTATTCCCGAGAAACCGCTTACAACTGCTCAAGGAGAAACCCATGACTAATCAGGAACCGGCATCCATCCTGTTGATCGACGACCATCCGATGCTGCGTACTGGCGTAAAACAGCTGGTCAGCATGGCACCCGATATCACCGTGGTTGGCGAAGCCAGCAACGGCGAACAGGGCATTGAGCTTGCCGAATCCCTCGATCCCGATCTGATCCTGCTCGATCTGAATATGCCCGGCATGAACGGTCTGGAGACCCTCGACAAGCTGCGGGAAAAATCGCTTTCCGGGCGCATCGTCGTCTTTAGCGTGTCGAACCATGAAGAGGATGTGGTCACGGCGCTGAAGCGCGGGGCGGATGGTTATCTGCTCAAAGACATGGAGCCGGAAGACTTGCTTAAGGCGCTGCAGCAGGCTGCGGCGGGCGAGATGGTTCTCAGCGAAGCCTTAACGCCGGTGCTGGCCGCCAGCCTGCGCGCCAACCGCGCCACCTCTGACCGCGACGTCAGCCAGCTAACGCCGCGCGAGCGCGACATTCTCAAGCTCATTGCCCAGGGGCTGCCGAATAAAATGATCGCCCGTCGTCTGGACATCACGGAAAGTACGGTCAAAGTGCACGTGAAGCATATGTTGAAGAAAATGAAGCTTAAATCCCGCGTCGAAGCCGCGGTGTGGGTGCATCAGGAACGCATTTTTTAAGGGCTACTCATCCGGCAGCAGCTTCCAGCGCGGATCGTCGTCAGGCAATGCGACCAGCGGCTGCACCACAGCAAGCGCGATCTCATTGGACGAGACGCGCTGGCCTTTCTCATCTTCCACCACCGCCGACAGGTGCCAGCGGTTTGTCGCCCCTTCGCTGTCATCCCAGGCAGGCATAATCACGCTCCAGCCGTCGGTGCTGTTGCTTTTCGCCGGTGACGTCAGGCTCAATGCCTGCGTATCTCCCTGCCAGTGGATCTGACGAATGCCGTGCGTGCTGCGAACCTGGAGCTTCAGCATGACGGTCTCGCCCCCTTTCAGATCCCACGGCGGCGTTGCCAGCCACACGGACAGCGTTTTGCGCTGACGGAACTCCATCACCGGCAGGCTATTGCGCTCCGGCGAGTCGTAGCGGCTTCCGCGCAGGGATCGCGTAGCGGCGACTTCACCGGCGGAAAGCTGTTTCACCAGCGGCACGCCAAAGCGATAGTTGAGCTTCAGCCCGAGGTTATTCTGGCTCTCGCCGCTTTCGCCCTGCTTGTGCGCGGCCGTCAACGTGACCAGCGGAACGGGGGTATAGTTAAGCCCCAGATTCACCGCTACCGGATTGTGGTAGCCGGTTCCGCTGTTGAAGAGATCGACGTTATCGCCAAAGTATTGCTCGAAGCTGACGCTGGTGTTCAGGTGATGGAACCACGGCAGCCAGGCTTTAGCGGTGACGTCATAGCCGCGCGCCATGCGCTGCTCCTGGAGGTCAGAGCGATCGCGCCAGCCGGCAAAGGGCTGATAATAGTTGGCTGACAGGCGCAGATTTTCCCCCCACGCTTCCGCGCCCAGCCCGGCACGCTGCAGGTTTTCATCCAGCAGGTTATCGTAAAAAGTGTTGTAACCCAGCAGCCATTTCCCGGCGACCCAGCGCTGGCCGATTCCAGCGTTACTCACCAGGCCATCCGTCTGCTGGGTCAGGCCAAGCTGGCTCCAGCTTAGATAACGGTTGTTATCATTCCACGGGATAAACCAGCTCCCGCTGCTGCCGTTAAATTTGCCATCGTTATCCACCAGTAAGTTCACGCTGGCGTTCCCCCAGGGCGAAAGCCAGGATTCAATCTGCTGGTTCACTTCGCCGCTTACCGCGTCTCGCACCTGACCAAACGCGAACTGACGCGCCTGCTCGCCCGTTGTCAGGCCATTGTCGGTCATGCTGGCTTCACCAAAGGCTTTCGCCATTTCGGCCAGGTGTTTTTCCCCCTCCCCGGTTGGGGCGGCCATACCGAGGTCGGGCAGATTATCCCCGTCATTATCAAAGGGATTTTGTGCCTGCTGGATAAAGGAATTCGGCGCACCGTGAACGGCTCCGACCGTAAGAAGGGGGAGTAAAAACAGCAAACGAATGCGGGACGATACAGCCATCAACGTCGTCAATAAGAACCTGTGTTTATGAATAAACTCTTATTATGTTAACGCGATAAGTCCTGAAATGCAGTCCTGGCGGACATTTCAGGATTATCCTGAAACAGCCCTTTCAGCTCCGGCACGCAGGAACCACAGTTCGTACCACAGCGCAGCTTCGCCCCCAGCGCGTTGACGGAATCACACCCTCCGACGATCGCCTCCCGTATCGTATTCTCCCCGACGCTGAAACAGCTGCAGATGATGCGTCCCGGATCCGTTTCCTTCCCGACGCTCTGTCCGTTCAGCAAGGCGTGACGTTCTGAGGCCAGCACGGGTGGTGATTGAAAAGCGGCCTCAATCACCGTATGCGCCAGCGCCGGTAACGCGGTGCCCTCCCAGAAGCCCAGCATCAGCTGGCCTTCATGCCAGGCCAGCACGCTGCTGCGTTCGCCGGTTTGGGCAACCTGCAGCTGCCAGCCCCGGACGCCGGCGTATTCCATTACCCACGACAGCAAAGGTTTATCGCACGCCACCGTCAGACGTGAGGCTTTGCGCCACCAGTAAACCGAAGAAGGCATTTCCGGCCATTCTCGGGCATAGAGTTCCCCCTGCCAGGCAGGCTGCCACGGCAGAATTCTGACCGCGGTTTGTTTACTCTCCGGCTGGCCCGAAACCGGATCGCAGCGCCCTTCCACCAGCGCATTCACCTTTCCCTGGCGGGCAAACTCAGCGTTCCAGTGCATCGGGGCAAACGCCTCGCCTTCCCGTATCCCGTCATTGATTCGTACTCTGACGACCATCACGCCGCGCGGCGAACTAATTCGCGCCAGCTGGCCGTCGCACAGGGAAAACCGAACGGCGTCTGCGGGGCAAACCTCAACAAACGGTTCGGCGATATGCTGCATCAGTCTGGCTACGTATCCCGTTCGGGTCATGGTATGCCACTGATCGCGGATGCGCCCCGAGTTAAGAATCAGCGGGTACAACGCGCTGACCGTCGCACCGTGCGACAGAGGATTAACGGGAACAATGTTTCGGCGCGGGAAATCCCCCGTCGGCCACTGATAAGGCTCAAGCTGATCCCACTCCTCACGGGTTAGCGCAGCCAGGTCATGAAGATTCAATGCCCGCGCGCCGTCATTTTCAAAGGCCGTCAGCGCCGCATGTTCGCAAAAAATCTCGTGCGGATGTTGCCAGGCAAAGGCCTCGCCGTAGCCCAGCCGCTTCGCTACCTGCGCGACGATCCACCAGTCCGGCTTCGCCTCGCCCGGCGCAGGCAGAAACGCGCGCTGGCGTGAAATGCGCCGCTCGGAATTGGTCACCGTCCCGTCCTTTTCTCCCCAGCCCAAAGCCGGAAAACGGATATGGGCGAACCGGCTGGTGTCGGTATCGTTCATCACCTCTGAGACCATCACCAGCGGGCAGCCCGCCAGCGCCTGACACACCGCGTGGCTGTCCGGCAGCGACACGGCAGGGTTGGTGCCCATGATCCACACCGCCTTCACATCGCCGCGGGCAATGGCGTCAAACAACTCCACCGCCATCAGGCCCGGCGTCTGCGCCAGCCGTTCCGTTCCCCAGAAACGCGCCACCCGCGAAAGATCGTCCGGCTCAAAGTTCATGTGTGCCGCCAGCTGGTTCGCCAGTCCGCCCACCTCCCTTCCTCCCATCGCGTTTGGCTGTCCGGTCAGCGAAAACGGGCCGCAGCCCGGACGGTTGAACTTCCCGCTGGCAAGATGAACGTTAATAATAGCGTTACACTTGTCGCTGCCGCTGGCGGACTGGTTGATACCCATGGTGTAGAGCGTAATTGCGCGAGGCGCGGTGATAAACCAGCCGTAAAAGGTACCAATGTCTTCTGACGGAAGATCGCAAAACGCCGCCACGCGGGCAATCGGCCACGCCTCGGTCCCCTGAATCAGATTGAGCAATCCTACAAACAGACCGGCGTCGCTGCCGGGGGCGAGCGCCAGATGCAGGTCAGCAATATCACAGGTGGCGGTTCTGCGCGGATCGATTACCACCACCTTCATCTGCGGGTTGTTGCGCTTCGTCTGCACCAGCCGCTGATAGAGCACCGGATGCGTCCAGGCCGCGTTTGAACCCACCAGCACCACCAGCTCGCTGTTTTCGACGTCCTCGTAGCTGCACGGCACCACGTCTTCGCCGAAGGCGCGCTTGTAGCCCACCACCGCCGAAGACATGCAGAGCCGGGAGTTGGTATCGATGTTTGCCGCACCGATAAACCCTTTCATCAGCTTGTTGGCGGCGTAGTAGTCCTCGGTAAGCAATTGTCCGGAGGCGTAAAACGCCACCGCCTGCGGTCCCCATGTATCGATAATCTCCCGCAGACGCTCCCCTGCCGCGTCCAGCGCCTGCGCCCAGTCCACCTCAAGTCCGTCAACAACGGGGCGCAGCAATCGCCCCTGTAACCCCGTCGTTTCCGCCAGGGCCGATCCTTTCACGCACAGGCGCCCCAGGTTCGCAGGATGGGTTTCATCTCCCCGAACGCTGACCGCTTCACCTTCCACGCTGGCAACTACGCCGCAGCCGACCCCGCAGTAGGGGCACGTTGTCCGGGTTTCCGTCATGAAGCCTCCGCACGCATTACCAGGGCGTCGCTGCCAACCCATACCTTGCCGTTTTCAATTTTCACCGGCCAGGCGCGCACCGCGGGTTCGCCGTTCTCTACCTGACAGCCGTCGCGCAGGCGAATGCGCTGCTTATACAGCGGTGAAATCACCACCGGCTCGCCCGCCGCATCGCCAAGAATGCCGCGTGAAAGCACGTTCGCATTACCGCCCGGTTCCCGATCGTCGAGGGCGTAAACGGTTTTGCCAAAACGGAAGAGCGCAATCGGCTTACGTCCAAGCCGCGCGCCGATGCCCGCCTGCTCGGGGATATCGTCGATGCCGCAAATTTCCTGCCAGCGCTTGCTTTCATCCGGCGTGGTGTCGTTCACCGTCGTGCGGAACAGCGCCAGCCGGTTGGGATCGTTAAGCGTTGTTTGCCATTCGCACTGATAGGTTTCCACCACCCGGGCCATCTCCTGCTCCAGCTCGTGGGCGATACCCAGGCTGTCGTTGAGGATCACCTCCCGCAGGTAGTCGAGACCGCCTTCCAGGTTATCCATCCAGGTGCTGGTGCGCTGCAGGCGATCCGCCGTGCGGATGTAGAACATCAGGAAGCGGTCGACGGTGCGGATTAACGTTTCGTCATCCAGATCGCTGGCGAAGAGATCCGCATGGCGCGGCTTCATCCCGCCGTTGCCGCAGAGATAGAGGTTCCAGCCTTTATCGGTGGCAATCACCCCAACGTCTTTGCTCTGCGCCTCCGCGCACTCGCGGGTGCAGCCGGAGACCGCCATTTTGATTTTGTGCGGCGCGCGCAGGCCCTTGTAGCGGTGCTCAAGCCTGACCGCGAGGCCGGTGGAGTCCTGCACCCCGTAGCGGCACCAGGTTGAACCGACGCAGGATTTCACCGTGCGCAGGGATTTCCCGTAAGCGTGCCCGGTTTCAAACCCGGCCTCCACCAGCGCCTGCCAGATCGCCGGCAGCTGTTCCAGAGTGGCGCCGAAAAGGTCGATACGCTGTCCGCCGGTAATTTTGCTGTACAGGCTGTAGCGTTTCGCAATCTGCCCGATGGCGATCAGCCCGTCCGCGGTCACTTCCCCCGCCGGCATGCGCGGCACGATGGAGTAGGTACCGTCCTTCTGGATATTGGCGAAGTAGCGGTCATTGGTGTCCTGCAGCGGCAGGTGTGCCGGTTTCAGCAGATACTCGTTCCAGCACGAGGCAAGCACTGACCCCACCAGCGGCTTACAAATTTCGCATCCGTGTCCCTGTCCGTAGCGGCTGATAAGCTGGTCAAAGGTGCGAATATGGTTGACGCGCACGAGGTGGTAAATCTCCTGGCGCGAGTACGGGAAGTGCTCGCAGATGTCCTTTTTCACCTCCACGCCCTGCTCAGCCAGCTGGAACTCCATCACCTGCTTCACCAGCGCGCTACATCCCCCGCAGCCGGTCGCCGCTTTGGTGCACTGCTTAACGGCGCCGATATCCGTCGCGCCCGAGCTCACCGCCCGGCAGATATCGCCCTTGCTGACGTTATGACACGAACAGATTTGCGCGCTTTCCGGCAGCGCCGCCACGCCGAGCGCTTTCGGCGCGCTGCCTGACGACGCGGGTAAAATCAGCGTTTCCGGCTCTTTTGGCAGGGCTATCCCGTTAAGCATCATCTGCACCAGCGTGGCGTATTCGCTGGCGTCACCCACCAGCACGCCGCCGAGCAGCGTTTTTCCGTCGTGGCTGACCACGATTTTCTTGTAGATTTGCTGCGGACCGTGCGTCCACTGATAGCTCAGCGCCCCCGGCGTGCGCCCGTGAGCGTCGCCGAACGAGGCGACGTCCACGCCGAGCAGCTTGAGCTTAGTGCTCATATCCGCGCCGGCGAAGGTTTTATCCTCACCCGCCAGCGCGGCGGCGGCCACCCGCGCCATCTGATAGCCGGGCGCGACCAGACCGAAGATTTTCCCTTCCCACAGCGCGCATTCGCCGATGGCCAGCACGTCCGGATCGGAGGTCTGGCAACCGTCGTCAATGCAGATCCCGCCGCGTTCGCCGATAGCCAGCCCGCTGCTGCGCGCCAGCGCGTCCTGGGGACGAATGCCGGCAGAAAAGACCACCATGTCCGTTTCCAGCTGTTCGCCATCGGCAAAGCGCAGCACCAGCCCGCCGTCCGCCGTGGCGATCTCCGTTGTCGCTTTACTGGTGTGAACGCCGACGCCCAGCGCCTCAATTTTCTTGCGCAGCATCATCGCGCCGTCGTTGTCGAGCTGGACCGCCATCAGGTTAGGCGCAAATTCCACCACGTGGGTTTCCAGCCCGAGCTGCTTCAGGGCATTCGCCGCCTCCAGCCCGAGCAGGCCGCCGCCAATCACCACGCCGCGGCGCGAGCCCGCCGCATGCGCCGCAATGTTGTCCAGGTCGTCAAGGGTGCGGTAGACAAAACAGCCCGGCAAATCGTTGCCCGGCACGGGCGGCACGAACGGGTATGAGCCGGTCGCCAGCACCAGCTTGTCCCAGTGGGTTTCGTGCCCGCTGGCGGTGCGTACAACGCGCGCGTCGCGATCGATAGCGACGACCTGCTGCGACAGGCGCAGCTCAATGCCGTTGTCGGCAAAGAAATTCCCCTCCACCAGCGAGAGCGACGCCGCGCTGCGGCCGCCAAAATATTCCGACAGATGCACGCGGTCGTAGGCGGCATAGCGCTCCTCGCCAAAGACAACGATCTGATACTGCTGATGCAGATTGCGGTTAACGCAGTCTTCGAGAAAATGATGGCCGACCATACCGTGCCCAACCACCACCAGAGTAGGTTTTGTCATAGCATTGTGTCCTGCAACCTGCGGTTGCGTAGTAAAACGATCGAACAGCCAGTCCGCGTGGGCGGGCGCAGCCGTTGCCAGTAAATCGGTAAATGTTGCCGCGCTGCGGCAGTCGCCCATCAGCAGTACGCCAGCCAGCGCCCCCTGATTGATCAGTAAACGGCGATAGTGACGGGTCAGCGGATCCCATGCGCTCCAGACCACGTCGCCCTCCCGCTCTGCCGCGCGACCGAGACTGAACAGCTCCACGCCGGTCACCTTGAGGCGTACGCCGTTGTCAGTCAGGACAAACGGCGCGGTGACGTCCCCCGCCAGCCGCGCGGCAAGGATATCCGCCTGCGCCAGACAGGGGGCGACCAGGCCAAACGTCTGGCCGTCAATTTCGCAGCACTCGCCAATGGCGTAGACGTCCGGCTCGGAGGTTTGCATCTGGTGATCCACCACGATGCCGCGCGCGCAGCGTATGCCGCTGGCCTGCGCCAGCGCGACGCTGGGCTGCACGCCCGTCGCCAGCACCACGCGCGCGGCGGCGATACTGCGTCCGTTTAGCAGCGTCACGCTATTTCCGTTCACCGCTGCGATGCCAGAGACGAGCTCACAGCGCACGCCCCGCGCCGCCAGCGCCTCTTCCAGCAGCATTCCCGCCTGCCGATCCAGCTGCTGCTCCATCAGCCACGGACCGCGATGAACAAGCGTGACCTCGTCACCTGAACGCGCCAGCGCTGCCGCCGCCTCAACCCCGAGCACGCCGCCGCCCAACACCACCGCCGGACCGACGATCGCCTGAATGGCCCGGGTATCTGCCAGGGTACGGAACGTGAACACATGCGGCGCATCGCAGCCGGGGATTGGCGGAATAAAGGGCGTTGATCCGGTGGCAAACACCAGCGCATCCCAGTCCAGCGTGCGGGCGGCGGTTTGCACTTCCCGCGTGTCCACGTTTACGGCGATCGCCTTTTCGCCCCGCAGCACCGTCACGCCGCGCGCCTGGTACCAGTCGTCATCCTGAAGACAGATGTCTGCAGCCTGCTTTTCACCGCCCAGCACCGGCGAAAGCTGGATGCGGTTATAGGCATGTTCCGGCTCGTCACCGATGACGGTGATAGCGAAACGACCGGCAGCACGCCCGGTGAGCGAGGCAATCAGCCGCGTGGCCGCCATGCCATTTCCGATAATGACCAGTCGCATCAAAGCCCCCTCGCTACGCCGCTTTTGGCTGCTTTTCATAGAGGAAATGAAGGATCTGCTGGCGCATGTGGTGATAGCGGCTGTCGTCCGCCAGCTGCACCCGGTTGCGCGGGCGCGGCAGATCGACGCGCAGGATCTCCCCGACGGTCGCCGCCGGGCCGTTGGTCATCATCAGCACGCGATCGGAGAGCAGCACCGCCTCGTCCACGTCGTGGGTAATGAGCACGATGGTGGTGTTCAGCGCCTGCTGGATCTGCATTACCGAGTCCTGCAGATGAGCACGCGTCAGCGCATCGAGCGCGCCGAAGGGTTCATCCATCAGCAGCACTTTCGGCTTCATCGCCAGCGCGCGGGCAATCCCGACGCGCTGCTTCATGCCGCCGGAGATCTCCCCCGGGCGCTTGTGCAGGGCGTGCCCCATCTGCACGCGGTCGAGATTGTGTTCAATCCACTCCCTGCGCTCCGCCTTGCTCATGCTGTGGCGAAACACGTGATCTACCGCCAGGGCCACGTTGTCGAAGCAGGTGAGCCACGGCAGCAGCGAGTGGTTCTGGAACACCACCGCGCGCTCCGGCCCCGGCCCGGCGATTTCGCGGTTGTCACAAATCAGCCCGCCTTCCGTCGGCAGGGTAATACCGGCGATGAGGTTCAGCAGCGTCGATTTGCCGCAGCCAGAGTGCCCAATCAGGCTCACGGTTTCGCCCTCGTGGATATCAAAAGAGACGTTCTGCAGCGCCAGAAACTCGCCGCTGGCGGTGGAAAAACGCTGGCTCACGGCCTGGACCTGAATTAATGGTTTCATGTTCGCTCCTTATTTTTCCTGCCAGCTAAAGCGCCGGGCGATCAGCATCAGCCCCTGCTCCAGCAGCAGCCCGACCACGCCAATGATGACGATGGCGATGAGAATGTTTTCGACGTTGAGGTTGTTCCACTCGTTCCAGATCCAGAAGCCGATCCCCAGCCCTCCGGTCAGCATCTCGGCGGCGACAATCACCAGCCAGGCGATGCCGATGGAGAGGCGCACCCCGGTCAGCACCGCGGGCAGCACCGCCGGGAAGAGAATGCGGCGCAGGATGGTCCACTCGGAAAGCTGCAGCACCCGGGCAACGTTGAGGTAGTCCTGCGGAATGCGGCGCACGCCTTCGGCGGTGTTGATCACCATCGGCCAGATAGAGCAGATAAAAATGGTCCAGCTCGACGCGGGCTCCGCTTTCTGGAACAGCAGCAGGCCGATGGGCAGCCAGGCCAGCGGGCTAACCGGGCGTAACAGCGCGATCAGCGGGCCGAACATGCGCGAAAAAAAGGTGAAGCGGCCAATCAGGAAGCCGAGCGGGATCCCGGCGAACGCGGCCAGGCCAAAGCCCACCGCCACGCGCTGTAATGAGGCGAGCACGTTCCAGCCGATGCCCATATCGTTAGGCCCATCGCGATAAAACGGATCGGCAAACAGAGTAATGGCGGAATCGAGCGTGCTGAGCGGCGTCGGGAAACCTTTGCTGTTAATCGCCGCCAGCTGCCACAGCACGACCAGCAGTCCCAGACCGAGTAACGCCGGAATGATGCGTTGAATGATCGCGTTAATCCGACGCGCAAACGTCGGCGTACGGCGGCGAACCTGCACCGGAGGGAGGACAATCACCTCCCCACTCTCTGGCGTATCTGGTGATTTCGTCTTTTGCAGATGCTGCATAATCAGGCCCCTTTACGATGAATGGCGAAACGGCTGGCGTATCCTTCCGGGTCGGTACCGTTCCAGACGGTGCCGTCCATCAATGTGCTGCTGCGTAATGGTGAAGTCGGTGTGGTGATGCCCCCCACCGCCGTGGCGGCATCCTGCCAGACAGCAGTCTGGTTAATGCGCTGTGCAATACCCGCGTAGTCCGGCGCGGTTTTGAGCAAGCCCCAGCGGCGGAACTGGGTTAAGAACCACATACCGTCGGAGAGATATGGGTAGCTGACGGCCCCCTCGTTGAAGAAACGGATCGGGTGCGCGTCCTGCCAGCGCTGGCCCAGGCCGTTGTCGTACTCGCCGAGCATTCGCCCGGTGAGAAACTGTTCCTTACAGTTGAGCCACGCCCGGCGGGAGAGGATCCGCGCGGTCTCGCGCTTGTTTTCCGGGGAGGCTTCGATCCAGCGTGCGGCCTCCAGCACCGCGCTGACCAGCGCCCGCGCGGTGTGCGGGTTTTTCTCCACCCAGTCGCGACGCGTGCCGAGGATTTTTTCCGGATGGTCGGCCCAGACAGACTGTGACGTCGCGGCGGTAAAGCCGATGCGGTCGTTAATCGCCCGCGCGTTCCACGGCTCGCCGACGCAAAAGCCGACCATGTTGCCAATGCGCATGTTCATCACCATCTGCGGCGGCGGCACCACCACCGTGCGCACGTCGTCAAAGGGGTTAATGCCCGCGCTGGCCAGCCAGTAGTAGAGCCACATGGCGTGCGTCCCGGTCGGGAAGGTGTGCGCGAAGGTGTAGGTGCCGGGCGCCTGCTGACCAATTAGCTTTTTCAGCCCGT
The DNA here is from genome assembly GCF_977039595.1 of Enterobacter sp. Taxonomy (NCBI): domain Bacteria; kingdom Pseudomonadati; phylum Pseudomonadota; class Gammaproteobacteria; order Enterobacterales; family Enterobacteriaceae; genus Enterobacter; species Enterobacter sp. The sequence continues at coordinate 5,986 of NZ_CDRQYH010000024.1, read as the reverse complement.
CAAGGTCTCGAACGCCCTTCTCCGCCAGATCGCTGGAAAGCGTAATCGCCTGGCCGTTCTGATTAAGCGTCATCAGGTTTGCCATCTGCTGCGGCTTGCCGGCAATGCCCAGCTCCAGGCCGTACAGCAGGCCGTAGAGAATGTGCGCGGCATCAAGCTCGCCCGCCACCAGCTTGTCGCGCACCGCCGCCCAGCTCGCCTCTTTGGTGGGCACGATGGTAATGCCGTATTTTTTATCAAAGCCTTTCAGCGCCGCGATAACCACGGGCGCGCAGTCTGTCAGCGGGATAAACCCGATGCGCACTGTTTCCTGCTCCGGTTTATCCGAGCCTGCCGCCCATGCGGCCTGCATGATACCCGGTAACAGCATTGCGCCACTCGCCAGCATGCTGGCCTGCAAAAAACGCCGTCTCGACAAATCCGCCATGACCACTCCTGAATAAAAACCAAAAAAAAGCCCCCACGATGCCGAAGCACCAGTGGACGCCTTTATCCCGAAGACGAATGCACCGCCGTTGGCGCATCGTCAAAAATGGTTAATCTGATAATGCAAAGCGAATGCCAGGTTTTAACACGCGCTTTTCGCGGTGTATCCCGCTTTACCCTCAGGTTTACGCACCTCAATCAGGCACAAAATGCCCGCTAACCGTGCAGCTACTCCTTTGGTATTACCTGCCACAAATTCTTCACCATGAGCAGCGCGCGGGCGATATCCACCATCCTTTGGTTCTTATCCATCGCCATTTTGCGCAGCGCCGTCCAGGCCTGTTCCTCACTCATATTCTGGTGGGTCATCAAAACGCTTTTCGCTTTATCTATGACTTTGCGCTCTTCAAGCGTATCGCGCAGCGACGCAAGCTGGCGCGAGAGCTGTTCTATCTCGCGCGCCTGCTGGCGCACCAGGGTGAGCAACGGTTTTTCCGGGTACTGTATCAGCGGATCGTCCTGCTCATCGGCGGGAGGCACGTACTCATCGTTACGGTAAATACGCTCGTCCACCGCCGTCATCAGATCGGCGATGAGCATCTCCTCCAGCGCGCGCAGATGCTCAAGGCGCGCGGTTTGCAGCGCAAACCAGGCCAGTGCGGTATGGCCGTTATCGGCGGCGGGCTGGCGGGTGCAGGCCACCCTTCGTAGCTGTTCCGTTTCACGATCGGGCTGGCAGTTTAAGGCAAAGGTGGCCTGTACCTCAGCGTGGCTGTGCGAGAGAAAGATTTCAAAGCAGGCCTGCTGCCCATCGATGCGGTCAACCAGCCTCTGGCGAGTCACATCATCGAAAAAACCCTGCGTGAAGCCAATCGCCCCCAGCGCCCGCTCCTGTCCCGCCAGCTCTTTCCCCTGCATCAGGCTATACAGGGCGACAAAACGCCCGGCTATTTGCGGATCGTCAATGCTGTCATTAAGCTGCGGTACGATACTGAGCAGATGGCGAAGCATGCGGGAGTAGTGTTCCATCGCCTGGGGTGCCGTTACCGTTTGCTGAATCACACCGTCGCGCAGCGCGGGAAGCATATCCAGGCTCAGGAGCGCGCCGCCGATGCGTTCACAGACGGCACTTCCCGGAATCGGCGACTGTGTTTCAAGAATGCCGTAAAGGGCTGCGAGGTTTTCATCCACCAGCGCCCGGCTGGCTTTGCATTCGGGGGCGTAAAGCTTACCCTGTGAGCAGAGCCAGACGTTGGACGCCCCACGCTCGCACTGTAACATGTGCACCAGTTGGCTAATGCCGTGCACAAGCTCGCCAAGCTGTGACAGCTTGCTGAGCTGCTCCCGGCGCATCATCTTTGCGCGCTCGAGCCATTCGGCAGCGCCTGGCGAAATGCCAGCCATTAATGTCATGCTTTCTCTCCGGAACAGCGAAACTCGGGAATGCTAAGCAATATTCGTGCCTTTATAAGAACAGGAGTCAACATGCAAAAGATTTTGATCGTCGCCAACGGTGCGGCCTACGGCAGCGAATCCCTTTTTAACAGCCTGCGCTTGGCGATTGCGCTGCGTGAAAAAGAGAGTGACCTCGCGTTACGACTCTTTTTAATGTCGGACGCGGTCACCGCGGGCCTGAAGGGACAAAAACCAGCCGAGGGCTATAACATTCAGCAGATGCTGGAGATCCTGACCGCGCAAAACGTACCGGTGAAGCTTTGCAAGACCTGCACCGATGGCCGCGGTATTACCGGTCTGCCGCTGATTGATGGCGTAGAGATTGGTACGCTGGTTGAGCTGGCCGAGTGGACGCTGTCCGCGGATAAAGTATTAACTTTTTAATAATAAACCCGTAAAAATATTATTTTCTTATGGACGCGGTTTCAGCATCAAGTTTACCTGCGGGGTTGCCGATAGGCATGGAAACAACACAGCAGGTATTTCACTTATGTTCAGATCGATTCGTGCACGCATCATCGCGACGACGGCAGGCTGTCTGGTCGTCGCACTTCTCCTTAATACCGTTATTAACTTCCAGGTCACGCGCCAGGATAACCAGCAGTCCCAGCGCGATATTCTGACCAGCACCAGCGCCAGCCATAACATGGCGATTGCCGACTGGGTAAAAAGCAAGATGGCGGTGATCGCCTCCGCGCAAACCGTTGCGTTGAGTGAAGACCCGGTTCCGGTGTTTAAACAGCTTGCGCAGGCGGGTGGCTTCACCAACGTTTATGTTGGCTACGCCAGCAAAACGGCGAAATTCTCTGAACCGGCGGGTGTCCCGGCGGACTATGACCCGACTATCCGCCCGTGGTATCAGCAGGTGGTCAGCACGGACGGTCCGGTTGTCACCGCGCCCTACGTTGACGCGGGGACCGGCAAACTGGTGGTAACCTTCGCCGTGCCGGTAAAAGAGAATGGTACGCTGAAAGCGGTGGTGGCGGGCGATGTGGCGATGGACAGCGTGGTGGCTAACGTGCGCGGGATCCATCCAACCCCAGCCAGCAGCGGGTTGCTTCTGAACAGTGACGGCAGCGTGATTGCCGCTAACGATCCGGCGCTCACGCTTAAACCATTCGCTGAGACGATCAAAGGCATTGATTTTGCTGCGCTGAAAAGCGGTAACCTCGTCGACGGAACGCTGAACGGCGCTGAAAAAACCTTCGTGGCGACAGCCGTGCCGGGCACAAACTGGCTGTTAGTCGTCGCGCTCGACAACGGTGATGCCACCTCCGGCATGCGTTCCCTGCTTAAAGCCTCGGCGATTTCGCTGGTGATCCTGGCACTGCTGAGCGCGGCCATTGTGCATTTCCTGATTGCCCGCCTGCTCAAGCGTTTGTCAGACATTCGCGACGCGATGCACAACATTGCTAACGGGACTAACGATCTGTCCCAGCGCCTGCCGGACAACGGCGAGGACGAGGTTGCGCAGATTGCGCAGGCCTTTAACGCCTTCAGCGATAAGCTGTCGGTGGTGATGGTGCAGCTCCGTGATGCCAGCGAATCGGTTAAAAACGCTGCGCAGGAGATTGCCGCCGGTAACCAGGATCTTTCCGGACGTACCGAGCAGGCCGCATCCAGCCTGCGCGAGACGGCCAGCGCCGTGGAGCAGATCACCGCCTCCGTGACCCAGTCGAACGAATCGGCGGCAGAAGCGAATGACCAGGCGAGCAAAGCCTCAGCGGCCGCTGCGCGCGGCGGCGAGGTGGTATCCCAGGCGATCAGCACTATGCAGTCCATCGAAGTCGCGTCGGCTAAAATTGGCGATATCACCAGCGTGATTGACGGCATCGCGTTCCAGACCAACATTCTGGCGCTGAACGCCTCCGTCGAGGCGGCGCGTGCGGGTGAGCAGGGACGCGGGTTTGCCGTGGTGGCAGGCGAAGTGCGTAACCTGGCGAGCCGCAGCGCCCAGGCGGCGAAAGAGATCAAATCGCTGATCGATTCCACCACCGACAGCGTGGCCACCGGCTCCCGCTACGTGCACCTGGCCGGGGAAAGCATGGACGAGATCCGCTCCAGCATCGGCAGCGTCTCCGGCATTATGCGCGAAATTTCCATCGCCACCAGCGAGCAGATGAAAGGGATTCATGAGATCAACCACGCGGTGACCCATCTCGACAGAATGGTTCAGCAGAACGCCGAGCTGGTCGTGGAATCCGCCGCCGCTGCGGGTGCCCTGCAGAGCCAGGCGGGCGACCTTGCTGAAACAGCCGGTCATTTCCGCATTTAATTTTCTCGCGGCGCGCGTTTAGCGGGTAAAACGCGCGCCAGCTGAAATTTTGAGGGATTTTGTCATTTTTGTTTAATCGTTATGCCATTTTTTGATCAAAATCAGCATCCCACCCCCTCCCCTTTGGTGTTATGCCATGAGTGAATTGTGAACAACATCACGCTCGGATATGGCTGCAGGGAGAGCGTTGTTTAAGACTACGGGGTAAAAAATGGCACTGGTAAAAACAAGTTTGAAACTGTTTGGCGGGGATACGGTGGTGGTGCGTTGCTCAGAACGCTGTCGTATTCATCTGATGAGTTCGAAAGCACAAAAACAGTCCCAGGCGGATATTCTCACCGTACAGGATGATAAGGCCTGGCTTACAGTGCCCTACACCGGCACATGGGATGTGCTGATTGACAGCCACAGTCAGTCTCTGGAGCATTCCATCAGCTACGTGGCAGCATAATATTAAACGCCCGGCAAGCCGGGCGTAATATCAGGCAAAACCCGGTCGCAGCGTGCCGTTGAGCGGGTTCCCTTCCAGCAGCGCCTTCACCTTCACCACCAGTTCATTCAGACAATCGTCCTGCATGCCGAGGCGGGTCAACTCCTGATCGAGGGAGAAGAGATACTGCGCGTTGGTACCCAGCGGTCCGCTGGCGGCGGCAATTAACGGAGCAATCACCTGCGTGCGGGTATCCGCTTCATACAGCGGATGGCGGGGGTCCATGATAAACACCAGCGCATTGACGGTGCGTCCGTCGTCCAGTTCCAGCTTGCACCAGCTTGGCATGTAGCAGCCGGTGATCATCTCGCGCTTCCAGAGCAGCGTAAGCTCCTCTTCCAGCGTGGCATCCGGCAGGCGATACGCCACGCCAGTGGTGCGCCCGCCCTCTTTCAGTGCAAGCATGCGCCCGGGCTGGCACGCGCTGCCGCGTCCGGCCGTCAGACGCAGGCAAAATGCGCGGTGCCAGCCAGGCAGCGTTCCCGTTGCCGATTCGACAAATTCGAGCGCCGGGTTCCACATCAGGGAGCCGTAGCCAAAAATCCATACCGGGCCATCATCCGGGCGGCAGGCAAGCGTGGCAGCGAGCGACGCCGCACGTTGTTCAGCTGACCAGAGAAGCGATTCCTCAATAGCACCAAATGCCGTCTTACAATCTGCCTTCATTAAGAAATCACGCGTTAACACTTTCCACCTCCGCCACTGCATGCTTCCTTGCGACATCTGTAATTCGCCTTCCCGGCCTTAGGTGCTGGTCATTTTACCAGCAGTTGAATAACGATAAGCAATTAGCGGACCAGTTGCAATACAGCGGCAATTCAACCGCCTGAAAAGTCAAAATGAAGGCAGCGAATTATTTCACGGCTATTTCTTTTTATGCCATTTATCGTCGTCTCCTTTTTCATATTCATGTTTTACGGCGGCCCAGGCGACTTTGTGGGCCGTCTCTTCACGGCTGGCATCATCCCGGCGATCTTCCTTGTCTTTGTATTGATCCCAGGCGCTGTTAAACGCCTCTTTATAGATATCCTGCGCGTGAGCGGGCAGCACGTTTTGCACGTTATCGGGTAATTCGCGTTTCGTTTTATATGGCATCACTCACCTCTCTTTTGCTTAAAGAGATAAGTGTGGACGACGATATGCCAGCGTGCCACCCGGCCTTAATTTATGGATTAACATTACATGTAATTATTTGTTATTTAATAAATATTATGTGGGTAATGACTCCAACTTATTGATAGTGTTTTATGTTCAGATAATGCCCGATGACTTTGTCATGCAGCTCCACCGATTTTGAGAACGACAGCGACTTCCGTCCCAGCCGTGCCAGGTGCTGCCTC
>NZ_CDRQYH010000023.1:0-55820 GCF_977039595.1 Enterobacter sp. | reverse complement strand
TCTGTTCATCGGAAAAACGCTTCTTCATGGGGATGTCCTCATGTGGCTTATGAAGACATTACTAACATCGGGGTGTACTAATCAACGGGGAGCAGGTCACACACCCCGGCATACGATGCGTTTTATAAGGCCATAGAGGGTAACGCGCGTCGTGTTGTGGCGGTTGAGATGGAAAAGCAGGCAGCAGGCTGGCAGGGCAATATGGCGGCCCTCGAAGCGGCGCTTGCGAAACCGGAAAACAAAATTTTGCTGCTGTGCAGTCCGCAGAATCCGACCGGCAAGGTCTGGACGCGGGATGAGCTGACGCACATGGCGGAACTGTGCGCACGCTATGACGTGGCGGTGATCAGCGATGAAATTCATATGGATATGGTGTGGAGAGAGCATCGTCACACGCCGTGGATCGCGGTAGCGCGCGGGAAATGGGCGCTTCTCACCTCCGGCTCGAAAAGCTTTAATATTCCAGCGCTGACGGGCGCTTACGGCATGATCGGCGATGATGAGAGCCGTAACGGCTATCTCAGCGCACTAAAAGGACGGGACGGACTCTCTTCACCTTCCGTGTTGGCGCTTACGGCCCATATCGCGGCCTATCAGCAGGGAGCCTCCTGGCTGGATGCGCTACGCCATTATCTCGAAGCAAATTTGTCGTATATCGCGCAGGAAGTAAACCACGCTTTTCCGAAACTGAACTGGCAGCCGCCGGAAGCGACCTATCTGGCCTGGATCGATCTGCGCCCGCTGAACATTGACGATCGGGCGCTGCAAAAAGTGCTGATCGAGCAGCAAAAAGTCGCCATCATGCCGGGATATACCTATGGAAAAGAGGGAAATGGCTTCGTACGCCTGAATGCGGGTTGCCCGCGAAGCAAGCTTGAGCAAGGGGTTCAACGCCTGATTGCCGGGATTAATACGCTCCTGTAATCAATTTGCGCAACGGAATATTCCCTTGCGCAAATAGCTTTTTACCCCGTTTTGTTTTTATAATATGGCGCACTTTAACCAGAAAAGAGTGCGACCATGATTGATACACGCCTGCCTTTAACTGATATTCATCGTCACCTTGACGGTAACATTCGTGCCCAAACCATCCTCGATCTTGGCCGCCAGTTCAATTTAACGCTTCCTGCTCAGACCCTTGAGTCCCTGATCCCTCACGTACAGGTGACCTCTAATGAACCGGACCTGGTCAGCTTCCTGAGCAAACTCGACTGGGGTGTGAAGATGCTGGCGTCGCTGGAGGCCTGCCGCCGCGTGGCGTTTGAGAACATCGAAGATGCCGCCCGCAACGGCCTGCACTACGTCGAGCTGCGCTTCTCGCCGGGCTATATGGCAATGACCCACAGCCTGCCCGTTGCAGGCGTCGTGGAAGCCGTCATTGAAGGCGTGCGCGAAGGATGTAAAACCTTCGACGTTCAGGCTCGCCTGATCGGCATCATGAGCCGTACGTTCGGTGAAGCCGCCTGCCTGCAGGAGCTGGAGGCGCTGCTGGCCCATCGCGATGCCATCACCGCCGTCGATCTCGCCGGTGACGAACTGGGCTTCCCGGGCAGCCTGTTCCTCTCCCACTTCAACCGCGCGCGCGATGCCGGCTGGCACATTACCGTGCATGCGGGCGAAGCGGCTGGCCCGGAAAGCATCTGGCAGGCCATCCGCGAGCTGGGCGCCGAGCGTATCGGTCACGGCGTGAAGGCGGTAGAAGATCGCGCCCTGATGGATTTCCTGGCGGAGCAGCGTATCGGTATTGAGTCGTGCCTGACGTCTAACATTCAGACCAGCACCGTGGCAACGCTGGCGCATCATCCTCTGAAAACGTTCCTCGAGCACGGCGTGCTGGCCTCGCTGAACACTGACGATCCGGCGGTACAGGGCGTGGATATCATCCATTAGTACAACATCGCCGCACCGCAGGCGGGTCTGAGCCGCGAGCAGATCCGTCAGGCGCAGATCAACGGGCTGGAGAGTGCCTTCCTGACGCCTGCAGAGAAGCAGGCGCTGAAAGATAAAGTGGCTCGCGGTTAACTCCGCTGCCGGGTGGCGCTAACGCTTACCCGGCCTACTAAAATATTTAAAATTATGCCAGACAGAGCGTCGCGCGATGTTTGGCAGATTCAATACCCAGCTCAATCAGCTCCATAATCTGTATCGCCTGGCTGGCCGGAACCGGATTTTCGCCCGTACCGTTCAGCGCATCGCGGATGCCCGCATAATAGGCCGGATAGTTACCCGGTATCGTCAGAAAGGTCTCCTCGACCAGCTCCTCGCCTTCCACCCGCGTCACTACGCCGTCGCGCATATCATAGCCCCAGTCTTCCTGCGGTAAACGTTCACCGCTTTTCAGCCGGTCTTCCTGCGGATCGAGACCAAACTTCACGTAGCTCCCGCGCGTGCCGTGCATAATATAGCGGGCCGATTCCGCGGCCGCGACCATCGTACCGTGGAGCACAATCCGCCGCTGCGGGTAACTCAGCACCGCGTGGAAGTAATCGGTCGTCTGTGCTCCGGGCCTGAGCTGGGCCAGATCGACCGTCATGCTCACCGGCAGACCAAAAAGATTGACGGCCTGATCCAGCAGATGCGGGGCTAAATCGTACCAGATGCCGCTGCCCGGACCGGCCTGCTCGCGCCAGCGGTTTCGTACCTGCGGACGGAAGCGGTCAAAGTGCGATTCAAAAAAGAGGATCTCCCCTAATGTGCCCTCACTGAGAAGCCTTTTTACCGTTAAAAAGTCGCTGTCCCAGCGGCGGTTATGAAACACCGACAGCAACCTGCCCAGACTCTTTGCCAGCGCATCCAGCTCGCGCGCCTGAGACAACGTAACGGTAAAGGGCTTATCGACAACCACGTGCTTGCCGGCTTCCAGCGCGGCCTTTGCCAGTGGAAAGTGGGTGTCGTTCGGCGTGGGGATAACGATTAAATCAATATTCGGATCGTTGAAAAGGTGTTTTGGCTCAGAGACAACCGGCACGGAAGGCCAGTCTGTATGGACTTTAGCGGCATCGCTGCTGGATACCGCTGCCAGCGCCATCCCCGGCGTCCCGGCTATCAGAGGCGCATGAAACGTTTTGCTTGCATACCCGTAGCCGATAAGCCCAACGCGGATATTATCACTCATAGTGCCATCCTCTTTTATGACGTTCTTATTTCACACTGGCTAGCCTGGCATTACCACAGATTAATAATGTGCCATATGACTTAAAATAGCAGGTCGTACGGGTTGTTTTTGTTACATAGTATTAACCTACTGATTTTGTTTAAGGGAACCGTTCCCAAAGCGCTTGCGGCCGGGGAAACGTCGCTGTAACATTTGCACCCTGTATTTAAGGATAAAGTACAACTACGAATCATGACGTCAATTATTAATCGAATCATTGAATTAGCGGGATGGATTGTCCTTGGGGTTTCGGTCATTTTGCTGGGCGTTGCCAGCCATATCGATAACTACCAGCCGCCGGAGCCTGTCACAGTCGCCCAACCTAAGTAACCGGTTACTGCAATAAAGAGTGACATAATATGTCAGTTACTTATTGCCAGCCCTGGTGAACACGGTTAACCTTCTCTTCCAGGCATCGTCTGATGCCTGAATTTCAGCAAAGAAAACTCCTAATTTCGTCGCGTTACCTGAGTGGGCTGTTTACGTCTTTATTAATCCGTTTATTATTCGAACGAATTACCTTAACTGGTATTACTCACTTTTATATGGAAACTTATTAATATGACAGTTCAGGACTATTTATTAAAATTTCGCAAGATCAATTCGCTTGAGAGCCTGGAAAAACTGTTTGACCATCTGAACTACACCCTGTCGGATAATCAGGACATCATTAATATGTATCGCGCCGCTGACCATCGCCGTGCGGAGCTGGTTTCCGGCGGTCGTTTGTTCAACGTAGGTGAAGTGCCTAAGTCCGTATGGCGTTACGTTTTATAAGAAAGTAGCCATCCGCGCGAAATGTTATATACTCTCCGCCCTGCCAACTGGCTGTACAACATTTCGCGCAGATTATGGGAGAGTTCATGACCGCAACGCCTGGAGAACGCATTGGAGGCTGGTTAATCGCCCCACTGGCATGGCTGCTGGTTGCCTTATTAAGCGCATCACTTGCGCTGCTGCTTTATACCACCGCACTGATTACCCCTCACGCCATCCAGACCCTGATGTCGCAAAACGTGCTGAATATTGCTTTGTGGTTTGTGTCATTCGTTTTCGCGATCGGGATGTGGTACTACACGCTGTGGCTGACCATCGCCTTCTTTAAGCGCCGTAAGAATGTGCCTAAGCACTACATTATCTGGCTGCTGGTTTCGGTCCTGCTGGCGGTTAAGGCGTTTGCTTTTTCGCCCGTTTCAGACGCGCTGGCCGTTCGTCAGCTGCTTTTCCCGTTGCTGGCCGCGGCGCTGCTGGTGCCCTACTTCAAGCGTTCGACGCGGGTGAAAAACACCTTCGTGAACCCGTAATAACCCTACAGATAACCTGTTGTCGCCTGCGTGTGTTTGTCCGATAATAGGCGGCTTTTTTATTTCAGGCTAAATAATGACCGATTACTTACTGCTCTTTGTCGGCACCGTGCTGGTTAACAACTTCGTTCTGGTGAAGTTCCTTGGCCTGTGTCCGTTTATGGGCGTTTCCAAAAAGCTGGAAACGGCAATGGGCATGGGGCTGGCGACGACCTTCGTCATGACGCTGGCGTCCATCTGCGCGTGGTGGATTGATACCTGGATCCTCATTCCGCTGGGGTTAACCTATCTCCGTACGCTGGCCTTTATTCTGGTTATCGCGGTGGTAGTGCAATTTACCGAAATGGTGGTGCGCAAAACCAGCCCGGCGCTCTATCGCCTGCTGGGTATCTTCCTGCCGCTGATCACTACCAACTGCGCCGTTCTCGGCGTGGCGCTGCTGAACATCAACCTTGGCCATAACTTTATGCAGTCGGCGCTGTACGGTTTTTCCGCTGCAGTCGGTTTCTCATTTGTTATGGTTCTGTTCGCGTCGATTCGCGAGCGTCTGGCGGCAGCGGATATCCCCGCCCCCTTCCGCGGTAACGCGATTGCGCTGGTGACCGCAGGTTTAATGTCTCTGGCCTTTATGGGCTTTAGTGGTCTGGTGAAGTTGTAATGAGTGCTATCTGGATTGCCATCGCCTCTATTAGCGTTCTGGGGTTGGTGTTTGGCCTTATCCTGGGTTACGCCTCCCGCCGCTTCGCGGTAGAGGACGATCCTGTTGTTGAGAAAATTGATGAGCTCCTGCCGCAAAGCCAGTGCGGGCAGTGCGGCTACCCGGGCTGCCGTCCCTACGCGGAAGCGGTAGGCATTCAGGGTGAAAAAATTAACCGCTGTGCGCCCGGCGGCGAAGCGGTGATGTTGAAAATTGCGGCCCTGCTTAACGTTGATCCGCAGCCCGTTGACGGCGATGCGGAGGTGCTGGAGCCGGTCCGCGCGCTGGCCGTGATCGACGAAGCGAACTGCATCGGCTGCACCAAATGTATTCAGGCCTGCCCGGTCGACGCCATTGTTGGCGCAACGCGCGCCATGCACACCGTGGTGGCGGACCTGTGCACCGGCTGTAACCTCTGCGTAGCACCTTGCCCGACGCAATGTATCGAGCTGCGCCCGGTTGAAACGACTACCGAAAGCTGGAAGTGGGATCTTCAAACCATTCCGGTTCGCAATATTCCTGTGGAACAACATGCTTAAGTTATTTTCTGCTTTCAGAAAAGAGAAGATTTGGGATTTTGACGGGGGTATTCACCCACCGGAGATGAAAACCCAGTCTAGCGGCACGCCGCTGCGTCAAATTCCGCTGGCGACCCGTTTCGTTATGCCGCTCAAGCAGCACATTGGCGCTGAGGGTGAGCTGTGCGTCAAAGAAGGCGATACGGTCCTTCGCGGTCAGCCGCTGACCTTTGGCCGCGGACGTATGCTGCCGGTGCACGCTCCCACCTCCGGTAAGGTGGTCGCCATCGCACCCCATACGGTGGCCCATCCGTCAGCGCTTTCAGAGCTGAGCGTGATTATTGAAGCCGACGGTGAAGACCGCTGGATCGACCGTGATGGCTGGAGCGATTACCGCAGCCAGAGCCGCGAAGCACTCATCGAACGTATTCATCAGTTCGGCGTTGCCGGCCTCGGCGGCGCAGGCTTCCCGACAGGCGTCAAGCTGCGCGGCGGTGGCGATAATATTCAGACGCTGATTATCAACGCCGCCGAATGCGAACCGTACATTACCGCTGACGATCGTCTGATGCAGGACTGCGCCGCCCAGGTGGTGGAAGGCATCCGCATCCTGGCGCACATTCTGCAGCCGCGGGAAGTGCTGATCGGTATCGAAGACAATAAACCTCAGGCTATCTCGATGCTGCGCGCCGTGCTGGCCGGTAGCCACGATATCAGCCTGCGCGTCATCCCGACCAAGTACCCCTCTGGCGGTGCTAAACAGCTGACGCAAATCCTTACCGGTAAGCAGGTGCCGCACGGCGGACGCTCTTCGGATATCGGCGTGCTGATGCAGAACGTCGGCACCGCGTACGCCGTGAAGCGCGCGGTGATCGACGGCGAGCCGCTGACCGAGCGCGTGGTAACGCTGACCGGGGAATCGGTCTCTCGTCCGGGCAACGTCTGGGCACGTCTGGGTACGCCGGTGCGTCACCTGCTGGAGCAGGCTGAGTTTTGCCCGGGCAGCGACCAGATGGTGATCATGGGAGGCCCGCTGATGGGCTTTACCCTGCCGTGGCTCGATGTGCCAGTAGTGAAAATTACCAACTGTCTGCTCGCCCCTTCCCCGACCGAGATGGGCGAAGAGCAGGAAGAGAAAGGCTGCATCCGCTGCAGCGCCTGCGCCGATGCCTGCCCGGCGGATCTGCTGCCGCAGCAGCTGTACTGGTACAGCAAAGGGCAACTGCACGACAAGGCAAAAGCCCATAACCTGGCCGACTGCATCGAATGCGGCGCCTGCGCCTGGGTCTGCCCAAGCAACATCCCGCTGGTGCAGTATTTCCGCCAGGAGAAGGCTGAGATTTATGCTATCTCCATGGAAGAAAAACGCGCCGCGGAAGCTAAGGCACGTTTCGAAGCGCGCCAGGCGCGACTGGAGCGCGAAAAAATCGCCCGTCAGGAGCGCCATAAGCAGGCCGCGGTTCAGCCCGGCGAGAAAGATCAGGATGCGATTAACGCCGCACTGGCGCGCGTTCGTGAGAAAAAAGCGACAGCGGCGCAGCCTGTGGTGATCCCGGCCGGCGAGAAGCCTGACAACAGTGAAGCCATCGCGGCGCGTGAAGCTCGCAAAGCCCAGGCTCGCGCCCGTCAGGCTGAAAAAGCGCAAACGGTCCAGACGGATGCCGAGGTTGACCCGCGCAAAGCCGCAGTTGAAGCGGCAATAGCCCGCGCCAAAGCGCGCAAAGCCGGCGAGCAGAACGTGGTGGTTGAGCAGGAAGCGGTCGACCCTCGCAAAGCGGCCGTCGAAGCGGCGATTGCCCGGGCCAAAGCGCGCAAGGCGGCGCAGCAGACGCCAGCTGCAGAAACAGAAGCACCGGTCGACCCGCGTAAAGCCGCCGTCGAAGCGGCGATTGCCCGGGCTAAAGCCCGTAAGGCGGCGCAGGAGGAAGAGCAGCCGCAGGCCGCCAACGATGACCCGCGCAAAGCCGCCGTGGCCGCCGCCATCGCGCGCGTTCAGGCGAAGAAAGCCGCACAGCAAGCAGTTAACGAGGATTAAATGGTTTTCAGAATCGCAAGCTCCCCTTACACCCACAATCAGCGCCAGACGTCGCGCATTATGATGCTGGTCTGCCTGGCGGCGCTGCCGGGCATTGCCGTTCAGTGCTGGTTTTTCGGCTGGGGAACCCTGTTCCAGATAATCCTGGGCTGTGCCAGCGCCTTAGCGGCGGAAGCCCTTGTGCTTAAGCTTCGCAAGGCGGCTGTCTCCCGTATTCTTGCCGACAACTCCGCGCTGCTGACCGGCCTGCTTCTCGCCATCAGTATTCCGCCGTTTGCCCCGTGGTGGATGGTAGTGCTTGGCACCGTGTTTGCCGTGATCATTGCCAAACAGCTGTATGGCGGGCTCGGGCATAACCCGTTTAACCCGGCGATGATTGGCTACGTGGTGCTGCTGATCTCCTTCCCTGTGCAGATGACCAGCTGGCTGCCACCGCACGAGATTGCGGCCACGGTTCCGGGCTTTATGGATGCCCTGCACGTCATCTTTACCGGCCATACGGCACTCGGTGCGGATATGAACGCCCTGCGCATGGGCGTGGACGGTATCAGCCAGGCGACGCCTCTCGATACCTTTAAAACATCCCTGCATGCCGGGCACAGCGTTGGGCAGATCATGAAGTCCGCGATCTACAGCGGCATGCTGGCGGGCGCGGGCTGGCAGTGGATCAACCTGGCGTATCTGCTGGGCGGCCTGTTCCTGCTGCAGCAGAAAGCCATCCGCTGGCATATTCCGGTCAGCTTCCTCGTGACGCTGGCGGTGTGCGCCACTCTGGGATGGGTCTTTTCTCCTGAATCACTGGCCAGCCCGCAGATGCATTTGCTCTCCGGTGCCACCATGCTAGGAGCCTTCTTTATCCTGACGGATCCGGTGACGGCGTCAACGACTAACCGCGGCCGCCTGATCTTCGGCGCGCTGGCGGGCCTGCTGGTCTGGCTCATCCGCAGCTTTGGCGGGTATCCGGACGGTGTGGCCTTTGCCGTCCTGCTTGCCAACATTACCGTTCCGCTCATCGACTACTACACGCGCCCTCGCGTGTATGGCCATCGCTAGGGGTTTCGCCATGTTAAAAACGATGCAAAAACACGGCGTCACGCTGGCTGTCTTCGCCGCGGTCCTGACGGGGCTAACGGCACTGGTTAATGCGCTGACCAAAACGACCATCGAAGAACAGGCCTCGAAGCAGCAAAAGGCGCTGTTCGATCAGGTGATCCCGTCCGATTTCTACGATAATGACCTGCAAAAAAGCTGCTTTGTGGTAGACGCGCCGCAGCTTGGGAAAGGCCCGCACCGCCTCTTTATCGCCCGCAAAGGCGATAAACCGGTCGGCGCGGTGATGGAAGCGACCGCGCCTGACGGCTATTCCGGCGCCATTCAGCTGCTCGTGGGCAGCGATTTCTCCGGTACCATCCTGGGCACCCGCGTGACGGAACATCATGAAACGCCGGGTCTTGGCGACAAAATTGAAACCCGTCTGAGCGACTGGATTTTGCACTTCGCCGGGAAAGTTATCCATGGCGAAGGTGACACCGCGTTTGCGGTGAAGAAAGACGGCGGCGAGTTCGACCAGTTCACCGGCGCGACCATCACGCCGCGCGCCGTGGTAAACGCCGTAAAACGAGCCGGGCTGTACGCTGAAACGCTGCCCGCGCAGATCAACAATCTTCCGGTCTGTGAGGAGTAATCATGAGCCAGGTTAAAGAGGTTATTGTCCAGGGGTTGTGGAAGAACAACTCCGCGCTGGTGCAGCTTCTGGGGATGTGCCCACTGCTGGCGGTAACGTCCACCGCCACCAACGCGCTCGGTCTGGGTCTGGCAACCACCCTGGTATTGACCCTGACCAACCTCTCCATCTCTGCGCTGCGACGCTGGACGCCGTCGGAAATTCGTATTCCGATTTACGTCATGATCATTGCGTCGGTGGTCAGTATTGTTCAGATGCTGATTAACGCCTACGCGTTCGGCCTGTACCAGTCGCTCGGGATCTTTATTCCTCTTATCGTCACCAACTGTATCGTCGTTGGGCGTGCGGAAGCGTTCGCGGTGAAAAATAGCCCCGCCATGTCGGCGCTGGACGGTTTTTCCATAGGCATGGGCGCCACCTGCGCCATGTTCGTGCTGGGCTCTCTGCGCGAAATCCTCGGCAATGGTACGCTGTTTGACGGCGCAGATGCGCTGCTGGGCGGCTGGGCCAAAGCCCTGCGCGTTGAAGTGTTCCACACCGATACGCCGTTCCTGCTGGCGATGCTGCCGCCCGGCGCGTTTATTGGCCTTGGCATGATGCTGGCGATAAAATACCTGATTGATGAGAAACGTAAGCGCCGCGCGGCTGAGCGCAGCGTTCTGGAAGGGACACCCGAGAAGGCTTCATGAATAAAGAAAAGCGCATTGCGATCCTGACCCGTCTGCGGGACGAGAACCCGCACCCGACGACGGAGCTGAATTTTACCTCCCCGTTTGAGCTGCTGATCGCCGTGTTGCTCTCCGCACAGGCTACCGACGTGAGCGTCAATAAAGCCACCGCCCTGCTCTATCCGGTCGCCAATACGCCGAAGGCCATGCTGGAGCTGGGCGTGGAAGGCGTGAAGTCGTATATCAAAACCATCGGCCTGTTTAACAGCAAAGCCGAGAACGTCATTAAGACCTGCCGGATCCTGCTGGAACAGCATGGAGGGGAAGTGCCGGAAGATCGCGCCGCGCTGGAAGCCTTACCGGGCGTGGGGCGTAAGACTGCCAACGTGGTGCTCAACACCGCGTTTGGCTGGCCCACTATTGCCGTAGATACGCATATTTTTCGCGTCTCTAACCGAACCAACTTCGCGCCGGGGAAAAATGTCGAGCAGGTCGAAGAGAAGCTGCTTAAAGTGGTTCCGGCTGAGTTTAAGGTTGATTGCCATCACTGGCTGATTCTGCACGGTCGTTACACGTGTATTGCCCGTAAGCCTCGCTGCGGCTCCTGTATTATTGAAGATCTCTGCGAATACAAAGAAAAAGTGTATCCCTGAATGTCACAATCCCTTACCAAAAGAAGGGCTACCAGAAGCCCTTCTTTTGCCCGCTATTTGTCCGCCTTTCGTTTACCCTCACCTGTCACTTCTTCGGTTGTTTAACGCTCAAACAGGTTAATAGTTTTTTCATAGCCAAAAATTTCTATACATCTGTGATCGCGATCACCCTGATAACTTCATGTTGTATTTTTGTTGTCAAAATCACCCTAAACCCTTTATGTGACAAGACGCCCCTCTTTCTTTACCGACGATAAGACCAGCTATTTTTCAGAATTTGGGCTATACCACTGCCAGAAGCAGCAAATAGCAGAACATATCGCCAAATACCGGTCCTGACGGGGCTCTGCCAGTCGAAAAAACTACCTTTATACATCGTATAAAATTTAACGCTGAATAACATTTGCATGAACCGACGATTATACCACTTCAGATATATGTAACAGATTATTACAAACGTATTGCCAGATGGGGCAGGATAGTGAACATTACCCGCCGTTTCTCCTCCCAATATAACTATAAGGCGTATGGACTACGGCCATCACGCTATGAACACCCCCGTTAATATGGGATGTAAAAAAAGAGGTATATGTGTCTACTGCAAACAATAAACCAACAGATGAAAGCGTGAGTCTTAACGCTTTTAAACAGCCTAAAGCGTTCTATCTCATCTTCTCTATCGAGTTATGGGAGCGTTTTGGTTATTACGGCCTGCAAGGGATCATGGCGGTTTACCTGGTCAAACAGCTGGGTATGTCTGAAGCTGATTCCATCACGCTGTTCTCCTCCTTCAGTGCCCTTGTCTATGGTCTGGTTGCTATCGGCGGCTGGCTGGGTGATAAAGTTCTGGGTACTAAGCGCGTCATTATGCTGGGCGCTATTGTACTGGCAATTGGCTATGGTCTGGTTGCATGGTCAGGGCACGATGCCGCTGTCGTGTATATGGGCATGGCAACGATCGCCGTGGGTAACGGTCTGTTCAAAGCAAACCCGTCTTCCCTGCTCTCTACCTGCTACAGCAAAGATGACCCGCGTCTGGACGGTGCATTTACCATGTACTACATGTCCATCAACATCGGTTCATTCTTCTCGATGCTGGCAACCCCATGGCTCGCCGCGAAATTCGGCTGGAGCGTGGCGTTTGCGCTGAGCTTCGTGGGTATGCTGATCACCGTTGTGAACTTCCTGTTCTGCCGCAGCTGGGTCAAAGACTACGGTTCAAAACCTGACTTCGAGCCTGTACACATGGGCAAACTGCTGGCCACCATCGTGGGTGTTGTTGTCCTCGCGGCAATCGCCACCTGGCTGCTGCACAACCAGGGTATTGCTCGCGCCGTTCTGGGCGTGGTTGCGCTGGGTATCGTGGTTATCTTTGCGAAAGAAGCGTTCGCCATGCAGGGTGCTGCCCGTCGTAAGATGATTGTGGCGTTCATTCTGATGCTGGAAGCGATTATCTTCTTCGTGCTGTACAGCCAGATGCCAACCTCACTGAACTTCTTCGCCATTCGTAACGTTGAGCACTCTATTCTGGGCATCGCGTTCGAGCCGGAGCAGTATCAGGCGCTGAACCCGTTCTGGATCATGATTGGTAGCCCGATTCTGGCGGCTATCTATAACAAGATGGGTGACCGTCTGCCAATGCCGCACAAGTTCGCAATCGGTATGGTACTGTGCTCAGGCGCGTTCCTGGTGCTGCCGCTGGGTACCAAGTTTGCCACTGACGCAGGCATCGTCTCCGTTAACTGGCTGATCCTGAGCTACGCGCTGCAGTCTATCGGCGAACTGATGATCTCCGGTCTGGGCCTGGCGATGGTTGCACAGCTGGTGCCGCAGCGTCTGATGGGCTTCATTATGGGTAGCTGGTTCTTGACCACTGCCGGTGCGGCAATCATTGCGGGTAAAATTGCGAACCTGATGGCTGTGCCTGAAAACGTCACTGACCCACTGGTCTCCCTGAACGTCTACGGTACCGTATTCATGCAGATTGGTATTGCGACAGCGGTGATTGCGGCGCTGATGCTGCTGACCGCGCCGAAACTGAATCGTATGACTCAGGACGACGACAAGACGGCTGAAGCGACCAAAACCGCTACTGCGTAAGATTATTGAGAAACGACTGAACAGAAGCCGCTAATGCATTAGCGGCTTTTTTTTGCCCGTTCGCGCACTAACATAGCTGAAACCTCAGCAAAAAGGAGTTACCGATGAAACTGTTCTACAAACCGGGCGCGTGCTCTCTTGCTTCCCATATCACCCTGCGCGAGAGCGGCAAAGATTTCACGCTGGATGGCGTTGATCTGTTGAAAAAGCGCCTGGAAAATGGCGATGACTTTCTTGCCATTAACCCGAAAGGACAAGTTCCGGCGCTCCTGCTGGATGACGGTACTCTGCTGACCGAAGGCGTGGCGATTATGCAGTTCCTGGCCGATAGCGTGCCCGATCGCCAGCTGCTGGCACCGGTCAGTACCATTTCTCGCTATAAAACGCTGGAGTGGCTGAACTACATTGCCACCGAGCTGCACAAAGGCTTTACCCCCCTGTTCCGCCCGGATACGCCGGAAGAGTTTAAGCCTACCCTGCGCGCCCTGCTGGAGAAAAAGCTGCAGTACGTTAACGAATCGCTGAAAGACGAACAGTGGATTGGCGGGTCGCGCTTCACGATTGCCGATGCGTATCTGTTCACCGTGCTGCGCTGGGCTCGTGCGGTTAAGCTGAATCTGGAAGGGTTAGACCACCTTGCATCGTATATGAAACGCGTGTCAGAGCGTCCTGCGGTGGCTGCGGCGCTGAAAGCGGAAGGGTTGAACTAACCGAGCGGCCTGTGTTGCCGGGTGGCGCTGCGCTTACCCGGCCTACAAAATCCACAGTCCCCCACGCGCAGCGCCACCCGGCATCTTTTAAAGCCTTGTGGCGCTGAAATAGTGCTCCGGCTTCGCGATACGATCCTGTGCCGCGACCACCTGCAGTTCATATTCCTGCATCTCTTTCGTCGCCATCATAATTTCGTACACTGCCGCAGTCACATGCTCCAGCGCATCGCGCAGCGTTGCACCCTGAAGCAATTTCACCAGCAGCAGGCCGCTGGTCACATCCCCTACGCCCACCGGCTGGCGCAGGCCAAAATCCACCAGCGGACGGCTGATGTGCCAGGCATCATCTTTCGTCACCAGCAGCATCTCAAAGCGATCCTGACTTAGCCCTGCGCGTGCGAGATGTTTTACCAGCACAACCTCAGGCCCCTGCGCGATCAGCTCGCGAGATGCAGTTACTGCCTCTTCTACGCTGTTAACCGGATGCTCGCAGAGGATCTCCAGTTCCACCAGGTTTGGCGCAATGATATCGCTAGCGGGCAGAGCGTGGCGGACGTGGAACTCCGCAACGCCTGGCGCCACGATGCAGCCTTTTTCCGGATGCCCCATAACCGGGTCGCAGAAGTATTTTGCCGACGGATTTGCGGCTTTCACCTGGCGTACGATGCCGAGGATATGCTCCCCCTGCTCCGCTGAGCCAAGATAACCGCTCAGTACGGCATCACAGCGCTTGAGCTGGTCGATATCGGCAATGCCCTGCACAACCTCGGTAAGGTGCGAAGGCGGCATCACGCAGCCGGTCCATTTGCCGTACTGCGTGTGATTGGAAAACTGGACGGTATTGAGGGGCCAGACGTTGGCGCCGAGGCGACGCATAGGGAATTCCGCTGCGCTATTGCCAGCATGTCCAAAAACGACGTGGGACTGAATGGCGAGGATGTTCTTCATTATTTTCTTACCAAACCCTGAAAAAACAAAAGGGGCGTGGTTTCCCACGCCCCTGGAGACTGTTAATTACTTCCAGCAGACAAGGCAGTAGTTTTTCTTGCCACGACGCAGCAGCGTGTAGCGGCCATACAGACGATCGCCGTCAACGAAGGTGTATTCCGGGTCGGCCTGTTTCTCACCGTTAATGGTGATCGCGTTAGACGCGATGGTTTTACGCGCCTGACCGCGGGAAGGCTGCAATTCAGAGTCCACCAGCGCCTGCATCAGGTCAGCCCCTTTCTCCATTTCAACCATTGGCACGCCGTCCTGCGCCAGCTGTTCGAAGTCCGCTTCACTCAGATCGCTCAGGGTGCCGTTAAACAGGCTAGCGGTAATGCGTTTTGCCGCGGCCAGACCTTCTTCACCGTGAACCAGTTTGGTCACTTCATCCGCCAGCACGTACTGCGCGCGTGGCGCTTTACCGCTGTTCTTGTCTTCTTCTTCCAGCGCGTTGATCTCTGCGATATCCATGAAGGTGAAGAACTTCAGGAAGCGATAAACATCGGCATCCGCCGTGTTGATCCAGAACTGGTAGAATTTGTACGGACTGGTTTTCTTCGGATCAAGCCATACCGCGCCGCCCTCAGTCTTACCAAATTTGGTGCCGTCTGCTTTGGTAATCAGCGGAACGGTCAGACCAAACACCTGGTTCTGGTGCAGGCGACGGGTCAGATCGATACCGGAGGTGATGTTGCCCCACTGGTCAGAACCACCAATCTGCAGGGAAACGCCGTGCAGTTTGTTCAGGCAGGCAAAGTCATACCCCTGCAGCAGGTTGTAGGAGAACTCGGTAAAGGAGATACCCTGGTCGTCACGGTTAAGACGCTGCTTCACGGCCTCTTTGTTAATCATCTGGTTAACAGAGAAGTGCTTGCCGATGTCACGCAGGAAGGTCAGCACGTTCATGCTGCCAAACCAGTCGTAGTTGTTCGCGGCAATCGCGGCGTTATCGCCACAGTTGAAGTCGAGGAACGGCGCAACCTGTTTGCGGATCTTATCCACCCACTCTTGCACGGTATCTTCGGTGTTCAGTTTACGCTCAGCGGCTTTAAAGCTTGGGTCACCAATCAGACCGGTAGCGCCGCCCACCAGGGCAACAGGCTTATGGCCCGCCATCTGGAAGCGTTTCAGGCATAACAATGGAACAAGATGCCCCAAATGCAAGCTGTCAGCGGTGGGATCGAAGCCGCAATAGAGCGCGATCGGGCCTTGCGCCAGTCGCTCTGCTAACGCTTCCTCGTCCGTCACCTGGGCCACGAGGCCCCGCTCTTGCAATTGTTTAATCAAGTTACTGCTTGCCATCAAATTCTCCATGTATAAACGACTGCACCTTTGCCGGTACACGACTTTTCGCCTGATGCGAAAGGACCCATAGAATAAAGCGCAAGCGCGGCGTGCGCTAGCGCTTAAATCAACAAATTTCGGGGATTACGGTGCCAGTCTGTCGATTTTCCAGCCGCCATTCTCGCGCTGGTATAAAAAGCGGTCGTGCAGGCGATGTTCGCCCCCCTGCCAGAACTCAATCTGATCTATCGGGATGCGGAAACCACCCCAGAAGCTCGGCAGCGGGATTTCACCCTGCTGGAACTTCTGCTTCAGCTCCAGGAATTTACTTTCCAGCACGCCGCGGGCAGAAATGCGGCTCGACTGTTTTGATACCCAGGCGCCAATCTGGCTGTCACGCGGGCGGCTGTGGAAATACTTCACCACTTCCAGCGTCGAAAGACGTTCCGCTTTGCCGGTCACCATGACCTGACGTTCCAGCATGTGCCACGGGAACAGCAGGCTAATACGCGGATTGTTTTCCAGATGGTGCGCTTTGCGGCTGCCAAGGTTGGTGTAGAACACCAGTCCTTTCTCGTCATAATGCTTGAGCAATACGATGCGCTGATAGGGTTGACCGTTTTCATCCACCGTCGCGACAACCATGGCCGTGGGGTCGGCGAGTTTCGCTTCGCAGGCCTGTTTCAGCCAGCGTTCAAAAAGCACGAGGGGTTCAGCGGGAAGATCCTGGCGACGCAGGCCGCCTTTGGTGTATTCACGGCGCAGATGCGCAATTTGCTGCAGTTCGTCGTTATCTGACATGGCGTTAGCTGACATTGAGAGTGGGTGGCGCTATTGTGCGCCGCCCCTGTAAAAATCTCAACGCTTCGGATTTTCGAGCTGGCAATTGTTCAGCACAATACGGTCGCGTTTGTAGACCGTGGCGCTGTCGCCTTTCGACCAGAAGACATAGATACCGTCGGTGTAGCGGGCGCCCGAGGCCGAAATGCCCTGCTTCAGCGTCAGCAATTTATTGTCGTAAACAAAACTGGCTTCCTGGCGCGGATTGTTCAGCTTCACGGTCAGCGGTTTTTCGTCGCAGCGATACTCCAGCGTATCGGTCTGCATGCGCTCAACGAGCTGGTTATAGACGCTGCATCCTGACAGCAACAAAGGAGCGGCAATAAGAAGAAGTTTTTTCATGGGCGTATTCCGAAGACTTTCCTGGTCCTGGAGGGCATGGCCACCCTCCTGTTTCGTTCCATTCTAACGGCGACGCACCGCGTTGAATTTCAGTTAACTCTGATTATGACGCGGATTTGCCGGGAAAATCGCCCCAAGAACGCTCGTCTCGCGAGCGCCGGTTACCGACGGTAAATTGCCCGGCAGCCCGGCAATGGTGCGCCAGGCAAGCCAGGCGAAGGCCAGCGCCTCCATGTCATCCCCGCTGATGCCAGCCTCATCGGTCGTAGACACTTCGGTACCCGGCAGTAGCCCCGCAAGACGCGCCATCACCAGCGGGTTACGGCTTCCCCCGCCGCACACCAGCAGGCGTTCGCATCCGCCGCTGAGGAGCACCTGTTCGGAAATCGACACGGCCGTGAGCTCGGCAAGCGTCGCCTGGACATCCTGCGGTGCAAGCGCCGGGAATGACGCCAGCTGGCGCTCAAGCCAGCCAAAGTTGAAGTATTCACGCCCCGTACTTTTCGGTGCCGGTAAGGCAAAATAAGGGTCGCTCAGCATGGACTGCAGCAGCGGGATAATTACCTTACCCTCGCTCGCCCACTCCGCGTTTTTATCATACGGTTGACCGCACTGACGCCAGATCCAGGCGTCCATCAGCATATTGCCCGGGCCGGTATCGTAGCCGCGCACCGGCTGCCCCGGGATCAGCATCGACAGATTGGCGATCCCACCAATGTTGAGCACCATACGACGTTCGGAAGGGTGCGCCAGTAGCGCCTGATGGAACGCAGGTACCAGCGGCGCGCCCTGTCCGCCAAGGGCGATATCGCGACGACGGAAATCGCCAACCACCGTCACGCCCGTCTTCGCCACAATCTGGTTGTTATCACCGATTTGCAGCGTATGCGGGGCATCTCCTCCGGGCTCATGCCAGACCGTTTGTCCATGACACCCGATGGCCACCACATCCTGCGGGCGAAGATGTTCTTTCTGCATTAATGCCAAAACCGCATCCGCAAACAGCGCCCCCAGGCGCACATCAAGCTGTCCTAGCTGGGAGAGGGTCAGCTGCTGCCCCTGACAAATACTCAGAATATCCTCTTTCAGTGAAATGGGGATTGGCCAGGTCAGGCTCGCCTGCTGTGCCACCATGTTTTCGTCAATAGCGGCCAGAACGACATCTACCCCATCCAGACTGGTGCCTGACATCACACCAATGTAGCGACCCGATTTCATGCGCTTTCCTTACGTTGCGTGGGCTAAGGATACCCACTCAACCATAAACGGCGCAGCATTGCCATCGGGTGATAATATTTTTTAACAATGTCAGACGCCTAACGCGGGCGGCTCCTGTTTATCTCTCGTTAAGTCAAATTCAAGTACAATTTTCTTATTGTTAGTGCAAAGATATGAACTATGGCCCCTTATGCCATATAATTTAGCCATAACGGATGCCCCAATCGGGCGTTTTTGGTGAACAGGAGATTCAAATGATTTTACGTGTACTGGGCGTTTCGCTGATTGGTTTAACTCTGGCTGGCTGTGTGAATGACAGTTCACTCTCTGGCGACGTTTACAGCGCTTCTGAAGCGAAACAGGTTCAGAACGTAACTTACGGTACCGTTGTTAACGCACGCCCTGTACAGATCCAGGGTGGTGATGAAAACAACGTGATGGGCGCAATCGGTGGTGCCGTCCTGGGTGGTTTCCTGGGTAATACCGTCGGCGGTGGCACTGGCCGCTCGCTGGCGACGGCCGCAGGCGCCGTTGCAGGTGGTGTAGCTGGCCAGGGCGTACAGGGTGCGATGAACAAAACTCAGGGCGTAGAGCTGGAAATTCGTAAAGACGATGGCAGCACTATCATGGTTGTCCAGAAACAAGGCAACACTCGCTTCTCTGCAGGCCAGCGCGTCGTTCTGGCAAGCAACGGAAGCCAGGTGACCGTTTCTCCACGTTAATTAAAAATGGATGTGGTCATCGGACCACATCCATTTACAATATATATCACTCCCACAAATATATTTACAAAATAGATTCATCCCGCCAATTTTTAACCACATCATATATTGTTTTTGCGCAAAGTATTTCTCAGGCTAATTGAATAAACTCTCGCAATTACCTCACCCTAATTCATTATAAAGCCATTAAAAACGTATATGTTTTCGAATCATCGTTCTGTAAAGGGTCGTTATACCTCGTTCTGTCTGGGTTGTATTGTTGTCATTGGCATATTACACGCCCTGTTTTCAAAAATTGCCGAATGGGTACCTAGCTTCTCGTCTCATTTGTTCCCTACGCTCACCATTTTTTTGCTGGTGTTTAACCTGTTTATTGCCTTCTTTATGGCAATGAAATACTGGTGCGACCGAAAACGGTTGTATCTGGTAGCGATCGCTTTTGCCTTTGCCGGGTCGGCATCGCTGATGGTCGGGACGTTGTCCTGCTTTCCCGCCTGGCTGGACCTCTATCAGTTCAACGCTGTGAACTATAACGATGCGATGATCTTCTATATGTTCCGCCATCTTTTAATGGCGGTGCTAATAATCGTTTCGGCAATACTCTATACCACGCGCAATTGTCCCCTTTCACGACTGGCGCATATCCTTATTGTGGGCGGCGAGTTTCTCTTTACCGTCTTTGCAGTAGGGTTGGCCTGGATGTATTCCAGTCACTCTTCCTTTTTATCCATTGATCTGGTGGATAATGAAACCCGTGAATTTATGGTTCTCTGGAGCCACTTCATTAATATTGCATTAATTGCACTCTGGGTGGTGACATTAGGAACGCTGATGTTTATTACGCGCATACGCAATTTATTCTGGGTGGGTGGTAATTTTCTGTGCGTCTGCTATATCGTCACGCTTACAATGCTGTTAGCGGGTGGAAATGTCGAAGATGTCTCCTGGTATCGCGCCCGCTTATTTGAAACTGTCGCCACGCTGCTGATCATTTTTGTTCTGCTCTACGATGTTTTCAGGCTGTATCGCGACTCGCACGTCAAGTATCAGCAGTCCTACCAGAACTCAATTCGCGACCCGCTCACGCGCCTTTATAACCGCAGCTATTTTTATGAAACATTGAAGCAGGCGCTGGATATCGCCAAACCCAGCCGGCCTGTTTCCGTCATCGTAAGCGATCTCGATCGCTTCAAGCGCATCAACGACACCTATGGGCATCTTCAGGGCGACAAAGTCCTGCAGTTTGTCGCTAACCTGCTGATGGATTCCGTACGCCCGCAGGACATCGCGGCCCGTATCGGTGGTGAGGAGTTTGTTCTGATGCTGGCCAACACCTCATCAGAAGCAGCGCACCAGGTGGCGGAGCGCATACGGTTAAATCTGAGCAGCTTCGATAACACCAGCAGCGGCGGTCAACTACCGGAGCCAGTCACTATCAGCATGGGGGTGTATACGGCGACGTCACCCGCGATAGCCGCAGAAACGTGCGTGGAAAACGCCGACAAAGCGATGTATGAAGCGAAGGAGACGGGACGTAATCGTGTGGTCGTCTTTAAGTAAAAAAAGGCCTTGCTGCTGCAAGGCCTTGGTGTTTATTAGTCGCGAGAATGCAGCTCATGGATGTTTTGCTCAAGGCGAGCAATAAGGCTGATGAGCATTTCCAGCTCCGCGGGTGAAACGCCTGACAGGATTTCACCGCGCGTCCTGGTGATCACGGCTTCCATTTCCGTGATGATAGGCGCCGCTTTCTCGGTGAGTTTAATCCGCTTGGCGCGACGATCGCTGGCGCAGGTTTGCCGCGAGATCAACCCCTTCTCTTCCAGCTGGTCAAGCGTACGCACCAGCGACGGTTGCTCAATCCCTATCGCTTTTGCCAGCTGAATTTGCGACTGATCGGGCGGCAGCTGATGGATGTTGTGCAGCGTGACCCAATGCGTCTGTGTGAGTTCCAGAGGTTTCAGGCGATGGTCAATCAGAGCACGCCAGACGCGTACCAACCTTGCCAGATCAGAACCTAATGGCGATTCCAATTTCATCTCCTTATAATTAGCTTGCTAAGTTATTATACTGATTTTAGAATAGTGTGCAGCATTTGTATTGCCAAAACAAATGCAATACTTCAATCATCGAACTTAAAAGTATGACTTACACTGAATTGTGATGCTTCATCATACTAAGACAAGCCAACGCGGCATTCTGTTCACTGCAAAGGATTTCTGCCCGTGACGTTTTTTCATCGCTCAGAGGGGTTGCCCCTTCAGGACCTGATCTTCGGTGCGTCAGTCTATTTTCCTCCGCTGTTTAAGGCCGTTCTGGTGGGTTTTCTGCTCTGGCTCATCGCGCATCGTCTGCTTCGCGACTGGATGTACTCCGGTGAAATCTGGCATCCCATGTTGATGGATCTTTCCCTGTTTGCCCATTCCGTGTGCCTGGGCCTTGCCGTTTTGACTGTGTGGTGAATATGTCCCTGAAAACGCTAAAGTACTTTTCCACCCTGTTTGTCCTTGCCCTCGCGCTGGTTGCGGGGTGGTGGATGTGGAATTTTTATATGCAGTCGCCCTGGACGCGTGACGGCAAAGTTCGCGCTGAACAGGTCAGCATTACTCCTCAGGTTTCGGGAAGTATCACAACGCTTTTAGTTAAGGATAACCAGTTTGTAAAAAAGGGGGACGTTTTATTCCGTATCGACGATACCCCGTACCATATTGCGATTCTGAACGCCCAGGCACAGCTGGCAAAAGCCCAGTCGGATCTGGCAAAGGCCAACAACGAGGCCAATCGCCGCCGCCATCTGTCGCAAAACTACATTTCAGCGGAAGATTTAGATACCGCCAATATCAACGTTAAGGCGATGCAGGCTAACGTCAACGTGGCGGAGGCGACGCTGAAGCAGGCGCAGTGGCAGCTGACCCAAACTGTGATTACAGCACCTGTCGATGGATGGGTGACCAACCTCTCCGCCCGCGTGGGGAATTATGCCACCACGGGACAACCGATATTCGCCCTCGTCGACAGTCACTCCTTCTACGTCGTGGGCTATTTCGAAGAGACCAAGCTTCGGCATATTCGCGAGGGCTCGCCAGCCGCTATAACGCTTTACAGCGGCTCTCAGAGGTTACAGGGTCATGTATCCAGCGTTGGCCGAGCCATTTACGATCAAAGCCTTGAAACGGATTCAGGTCTTGTGCCGGACATTAAGCCAAACGTACCGTGGGTACGTCTGGCCCAGCGCGTTCCGGTTCGCGTGGAGTTTGACCGTTTACCGCAGGACATTACGCTGGTGTCCGGCACCACCTGCACAGTCTCCATCGGAACCCGTTAATGAAGCTGCAGGGGATCGCCTGGCAAAACACGCCGTGGATGAAAGCGACGCGTCCACAGTGGCGCTACGCCCTACGTAACGGCATTGCCATGTGTCTGGCGCTGACCGTCGCCTATTACCTGAACCTGGATGAGCCCTACTGGGCGATGACGTCTGCGGCGGTGGTTAGTTTCCCAACGGTGGGCGGGGTGATCAGTAAAAGCCTTGGCCGTATCGCAGGCAGCCTGCTGGGCGCCACCGCAGCGTTAATTATCGCCGGGCATACGCTGAACGATCCGTGGCTGTTCCTGCTCAGTATGGCGGCATGGCTGGGGGGCTGTACCTGGGCCTGCGCCCATTTTACTAATAACGTCGCCTACGCTTTTCAGCTGGCGGGCTATACCGCCGCCATTATCGCCTTTCCGGTAGTTAACGTGCTCGACACCACCGAGCTGTGGAATATCGCCCAGGCGCGCGTCTGTGAAGTGATTGTCGGGATCCTCAGCGGCGGCTTCATGATGATGATCCTCCCCAGCACATCCGACGGCACAGCGCTTATCACTGCGCTAAAAACCATGCACACCCGGCTACTGGAACACGCGAGCCTGCTGTGGCAACCGGATAACAGCGACGATATCCGCCTCGCGCATGAAAAGGTTATCGGACAGATTCTGACGATGAATCTGTTGCGTATTCAGGCGTTCTGGAGTCACTACCGCTTTCGCCGCCAGAACACCCTGCTTAACTATTTGCTGCATCAGCAGTTGCGTATGACCAGCGCCATCTCCAGCCTGCGCAGGATGCTGCTCAACTGGCCGACGCCGCCTGAAAATACCCGTGCCGTCATCGAAACGCTGCTCGCGGCATTTTCGCGCCCGGATGCGGACATCTACACCGTTGCGAAGATCATCGCCCCGCTCGCCCCTGTTGATGAGTACGACTACCGCCATCGCGCCTTCTGGCAGCGCCTGAATTACTTCTGCCGTCTGTACCTGCGCAGCAGCCGCTGGATTATGGCCGTCGAGAATGCGACCCCATTGACGGAGTTCAACGTCCCCGGAAGCCCGGCACTTGCACGCCATACCGACTATCTTGAAGCGTTGTGGAGCGGTTTTCGCACCTTCTGCGCGCTGATGCTGGTGGGAGCATGGAGCATTACCACGCAGTGGGAGTCCGGTACGGCGGCCCTGACGCTTGCCGCCATCAGCTGCGTACTTTACTCCGTCGCGGCCTCGCCGTTCAACTCACTTACTCTCCTGTTGCGCACGCTGGTGCTGCTATCGCTCTTCAGCTTCGTGGTGAAATTTGGCCTGATGGTGCAGATAAGCGATCTTTGGCAGTTCCTGCTGTTCCTGTTTCCCCTGTTGACCACCATGCAGCTTCTGAAGCTGCAGATGCCAAAGCTGGCGGGCCTTTGGGGACAGCTGATTGTCTTTATGGGCTCGTTTATCTCCGTAACGAATCCGCCGGTTTATGATTACGCAGACTTTCTCAATGACAACCTGGCGAAGATCCTTGGCGTGGGGCTGGCGTGGCTGGCTTTCGCGGTGTTACGTCCCGGCTCCGATGCACGCAAGAGCCGCAGGCATATCCGGGAGTTACGCAGAGGGTTTGTCGACCAGCTCAGCCGTAAACCACACATGAGTGAAAACGAATATGAATCGCTGGTTTATCATCACGTCAGCCAGTTGAACAGCAGCCAGGACGCACTTTCCCGGCGCTGGCTACTGCGCTGGGGCGTAGTGCTGTTGAACTGCTCGCACGTGGTCTGGCAGCTTCGCGGGTGGGAAACACGTTCCGACCCGCTGTCGCAGGTTCGCGATATTTGCATATCCCTGCTGCGCGATGTGATGAACGAGAGCGGTGTCCAGCAGCGACCGCTGGAAACCATGCTGAATGAACTGCAGCGGATCTGCGATACGCTTGCACAGCATCATCTGCCCGCAGCCCGTGATTTAGCCTCGATAATCTGGCGCCTGCACTGCTCGCTATCGCAGCTGGAACAGGCACCGCCACCGGGAACGATTGGGGATCAGATCACGCCGCACGCATAGCGTGCCCCTCCGCCGCCAAGCGGTTTAGGCTGATCGGACATATTGTCGCCACCGACATGGATCATCAGCGCTCTGCCTTTCACCTCATCCAGCTTTTTCAGACGCGGCGCGACGACGGGTTCGGTAGCTTTACCGTCGTTATTGACCACAAGCACGGGCAGATCGCCTAAATGCCCCATTCCATCCGGGCCTTCATGCTTACCGGAATGCTGGGGATCGAGGTGCCCCCCTGCCGCTTCCGCCGCCGACGGTTTACCTTCTTTTAAAGCGGGCTGACAGCTGCCTTTGGCATGAACATGGAAACCATGCTCACCGGGCGGGAGTGCTTTGAGGCTGGGAGCAAACTCCAGTCCTTTATCGGTTTCCGTGATTTTCACCGTTCCGATGGACTGACCCACACCTTGTGGGGTGACGAGATTCATTTCCACTTCGTCGCTGGCTGCCTGCGCCCCTGCGCAAACAACCAGCGTGACCAGTGCCAGAGCAAAACGCTTCATATGACCTCCGCGGGTTATTTTTTGCCCCTTAAGTGTATACCAGAGGCAAAGATTTCACCGGAAAGTCACCTTCTGGCGGTTTATGGCACGTCGTAACCCAGAGCGGCTTTGCGGATGCGGAACCACTGCTGGCGGGTTATCTGCAGCTCTTCAGCGGCCAGTGCAGAACGCACGCGTTCTATTTTGCCGGAACCGATAATTGGCAGCGGTTTTGACGGCAGGCGCAGGATCCACGCGTAAACCACCTGTTCGATGCTTTCCGCGTTCAGTTCGCGGGCGATCGACTCAAGCTCGTTGCGCAGCGGCTGGAATTCATCATCATTAAACAGGCGTCCGCCCCCCAGGCAGGACCAGGCCATCGGGCGAATGCGCAGCTGTTGTAGCTGATCGAGGGTACCATCCAGCAGCAGCGGCTGGTGAACCGGGGAGATCTCAACCTGGTTAGTGGCCAGGGTAAACGGCAGACGAGACTGAAGAAGCGCAAACTGTGCCGGGGTAAAGTTAGAAACGCCGAAATGACGCACTTTCCCACTCTGATGCAGGTTCAGGAAAGCTTCCGCCACCTCGTCAGCATCCATCAGCGGGTCGGGGCGGTGGATTAAGAGCAGGTCGATACGATCGGTCGCCAGATTAACCAGCGATTGCTCGGCGCTCTTGATGATATGCGCGCTGTCGGTGATGTAATGACCGAGGGCGTGTTCCGGCTTTGCCGTGGTGGCAATCCCACACTTCGTGACAATTTCCATGCGATCGCGCAGTGCCGGAACCAGCTTAAGCGCCTCGCCGAACGCGGCCTCGCACTGGTAGCCACCGTAAATATCAGCATGATCGACCGTGGTGATGCCTAAATCGAGGTGCTCTTCAATAAAGCTCGCCAACTGGAGCGGAGACATATTCCAGTCCATCAGGCGCCAGTAGCCCATGACAAAACGGGAGAATTCTGGCCCCTGGGGGGCAAGGGTAATTCGCTGAACCATAACATTTTCCTCAAGGACGTAATGTCATGAGTATACGCAATTACCGTGTTAAAAAAGTGAAGGTTGCTGGGGTTCTTCGGTCTCACCCGCTTTGTTTGCGCGTATTTTGCGCAGAAGGCGCTGTCGACAGAGGCGTAGTACCTCCTGCTTTTGCGTGTCGCTAAAGTTTTGCCAGTTGAAACGCTCGTCACGGGTACGCATGCATCCACGGCAATATCCGCGTTCATCAACCTGACAAATACCCCGGCACGGGCTCTGGATAGGGAAAAACTCCAGCTGCTCTGCCACTCTCACCTCCAGATAGCCACTCTCACCTACAGTGAAGACGCTAAACGCGCCACGTGCAAGGCCTGTATCACAGATTTGTGGCATTAAGGTTTCACTAATCTTCCCTCTCTATACTCGGCCCATCATGACAATAACAGGTTTACCGATCGATGTGGTCAATCAAAAAGTTACACTGTAACGACATTAAATTTACTCTGGGTTGTGCTCTCTTCTTTACGCTAATCAACGGGCTGTTTATCCAGCGCAGCTGGGCCATTATCGGCCCAGTCCATCTGCACGACTTCCTCTTTGCCGCCTCCGTACCGCTGGTGCTGTTTTGCGGTTGGGTGATTGTTTTTAGCCTGCTTAATATCCCGTATATCCGTAAACCGCTGCTGATTGTTTTAACCATCGGTTGCGCCGCTGCGACGTATTTTATGTACACCTACGGTGCGGTGATCGATCAGAATATGATTGTGAACGTCTTCGAAACCAACTCTCAGGAAGCGACCGCCCTGGTGACCCCGCAGATGATTCTGTGGATTGTTATCGCAGGCCTCGTTCCCTCGGTGGTGCTGGCTCTTACCCGCATTCGTACCGGGAAATGGTGGTATGCCCTGCTGACGCGGGTTGCCGCGATGCTCGGCGCTCTGCTGGTGATTATTCTGGTTGCCGCGCTGTTTTATAAAGATTACGCGTCGCTATTCCGCAATAACAAAAGCATCGTCAAAATGGTCACTCCGGCGAACTATGTCAGCGCCGTGGTGAAGTACAGCAAGATGCGCTGGTTTGCCGGCGATCAGACGCTGGTGCGGATTGGTGAAGATGCCCATAAAGGGCCACTGATTTCCGGTCAACACAAGAAAACCGTTCTGGTGCTTGTCGTCGGCGAAGCGTCTCGCGCGGCAAACTACTCCCTGAACGGTTACGATCGTGAAACCAACCCGGAGCTAAAAAAGCAGGATGTGATTAACTTCCCGCAGGCCTCCTCATGCGGCACTGAAACCGCGGTTTCCGTTCCGTGCATGTTCTCCGGCATGACGCGCAGCAAGTACGATGCCGACCTTGCACACCATCAGGAAGGTCTGCTCGATGTGCTGAAGCATGCGGGAATCAATCTGCTGTGGCGTGACAACGACGGCGGCTGTAAAGGTGCCTGCGATCGCATCCCCCATACCGATATGACGCAGTGGAATCTGGATCAGTTCTGCAAAGATAAATCCTGTATTGACGACGTGAACTTCTACCGGCTGGACAACGTGCTGGATGGCGTGAAGCAAGATACGGTGCTGGTTATCCACCTGATGGGGAGTCATGGACCGGCGTACTATCGCCGTTACCCGGACAATTTCCGGAAATTCACCCCAACCTGCGACACCAATGAAATTCAGGATTGCGACCATCAGGCGCTGGTAAACACCTATGACAACACTATCCTCTATACCGACAGCATGGTCAGCAAAACCATTGATGCGCTGAAAGCGCGACAGGCAAGCATGAACACCGCGCTGATTTACCTTTCGGATCACGGTGAATCACTGGGTGAAAGCGGTATTTATCTGCACGGCACGCCGTACATGCTGGCGCCGGAGCAGCAAACGCATATTCCGTTTATGTTCTGGCTGTCACCGGATTATGCAAAAAACTTTGGCATCAACGGACAGTGTTTGCGTGACCAGGCAGCAAAAAATGCGGTTTCCCAGGACAATTTGTTCTCAACCGTATTGGGTATGATGAATGTGAAATCAACGGTTTATCAACCGCAGCTGGATATACTGAGTGCATGTCGGCAGTAAACTCGCTTGCATTAGACCGAACGGTCTATTAGAGTGCGGCCATGAGCAGAAATACTGAACACGATACCCGCGAACATCTACTGGCAACCGGCGAGCAGCTTTGCATGCATCGCGGGTTTACCGGTATGGGGTTGAGCGAGTTATTAAAAACCGCTGAGGTACCGAAGGGGTCGTTTTATCACTACTTCCGTTCCAAAGAGGCCTTTGGCGTGGCGATGCTGGAGCGTCATTATGCTGGCTACCACCAGCGCTTGGCGACCCACTTTGCGTCGGGTGAGGGAAACTATCGGGATCGTGTTCTGAATTACTATCAGGAAACGCTGAACCAGTTCTGTCAGCAGGGCATTATCAGCGGATGCCTGACGGTCAAACTGTCTGCCGAAGTGTGCGATCTTTCCGAAGATATGCGCTCGGCGATGGATAAGGGTGCCCGCGGCGTAATCGCCCTGCTGGCCCAGGCGCTGGAAAAAGGCCGCGAAGAAAAAACGCTGGCCTTTTCCGGCGACCCCTTAATGCAGTCTCAGGTGCTCTACTCCCTCTGGTTAGGAGCCAACCTGCAGGCAAAAATTTCGCGCAGTGCCCTGCCGCTGGAAAGCGCGCTGGCACATGTGAAAAACAGTATTACTGCGCCAGGCGTATAACGGGCGCTTTTTATTTACCTTATTACTAGTCGACTGGTCTACTCAGGAGTCTTTATGTCAGCTGAAAAACTGTTTACCCCATTGAAAGTGGGTGCCGTCACGGCGCCAAACCGCGTGTTTATGGCTCCGCTGACCCGTCTGCGCAGCATTGAGCCGGGTGACATCCCCACCCCCCTGATGGGCGAATACTATCGTCAGCGCGCAAGCTCTGGCCTGATCATTACGGAAGCCACACAGATTTCTGCTCAGGCGAAGGGTTATGCGGGCGCGCCGGGCCTTCACAGCCCGGAACAGATCGCCGCATGGCAGAAAATTACCGCAGGCGTTCACGCTGAAGAGGGTCGCATTGCGGTCCAGCTGTGGCATACCGGTCGTATCTCTCACAGCAGCATTCAGCCTGGCGGCCAGGCTCCGGTCTCCGCTTCGGCCCTCAGTGCAAATACCCGCACTTCCCTGCGTGATGAAAACGGTAATGCGATCCGCGTGGATACCTCTATGCCACGTGCCCTGGAGCTGGATGAAATCCCGGGTATCGTTAACGACTTCCGCCAGGCAGTGGCCAACGCTCGTGAAGCCGGTTTTGACCTGATTGAGCTGCACTCCGCGCACGGCTACCTGCTGCACCAGTTCCTGTCACCGTCGTCTAACCATCGCACCGACCAGTACGGCGGCAGCGTCGAAAATCGCGCTCGCCTGGTACTGGAAGTGGTTGATGCCGTATGTCAGGAGTGGAACCCGGATCGTATCGGGATCCGCGTTTCCCCAATCGGTTCTTTCCAGAACGTAGACAACGGTCCGAACGAAGAAGCCGATGCACTGTACCTGATCGAAGAACTGGCTAAACGTGGCATCGCTTATCTGCACATGTCCGAGCCGGACTGGGCCGGCGGCAAGCCATACACTGAGGCTTTCCGTCAGAAAGTGCGCGAACGTTTCCACGGGGTGATCATCGGTGCAGGGGCGTATACGCCGGAGAAAGCCGAAGATCTGATTAATAAAGGGCTGATTGATGCCGTCGCGTTTGGCCGTGACTACATCGCCAACCCGGATCTGGTTGCTCGTCTGCAGAAAAAAGCAGCGCTCAACCCGCAGCGTCCGGAAAGCTTCTACGGCGGCGGCGCGGAAGGCTACACCGACTACCCTTCACTGTAATCTCGCCATTGTTAATTGATAGCGGCGACAGTTCGCCGCTATACTAAAACATCGTTCCTGATCAAAAAGCTTTTTTATTCCATTGGTTAATGAGGAAATTATGCGCCTACTTCACACCATGCTGCGCGTTGGCGACCTGCAACGTTCTATCGATTTCTACACTAACGTCCTGGGCATGAAGCTGCTGCGCACCAGCGAAAACCCGGAATATAAATACTCGCTGGCGTTCGTGGGTTACGGCCCGGAAACGGATGAAGCGGTGATCGAGCTGACCTACAACTGGGGCATTGACAGCTATGAGTTGGGCACGGCCTACGGCCATATCGCGCTGGAAGTGGATAACGCGGCCGATGCGTGCGAACGCATTCGCAAAAATGGCGGTAACGTCACGCGTGAAGCGGGCCCGGTAAAAGGCGGCACCACCATGATTGCGTTTGTGGAAGATCCGGACGGTTACAAAATCGAGCTGATTGAAGCCAAAGACGCCGGTCGCGGTCTGGGCAACTGATCCCTCAGGGCGCAACGTGCGCCCGTAGTTTTACTGCATCACCCCGCAAAATTTGCCATAATGCGCTCTGCTTTTTCCCCATGTAAGAGACCCTGATGTCCGATAACGCTCAATTTAGCGGTCTGTGCGACCGTTTTCGTGGTTTTTATCCCGTTGTCATTGATGTAGAAACAGCCGGATTTAACGCTAAAACCGATGCGCTGCTCGAAATTGCCGCCATCACGCTGAAGATGGATGAACAGGGCTGGCTTACACCGGACACCACGCTGCATTTCCACGTTGAACCTTTCGAAGGGGCAAACTTACAGCCGGAAGCGCTGGCGTTTAACGGTATCGATCCGCATAACCCGCTGCGCGGTGCCGTCAGTGAATATGATGCGCTGCACGCCATTTTTAAAATGGTGCGTAAAGGCATGAAAGAGAGCAACTGCAGCCGCGCCATTATGGTGGCCCATAACGCCACCTTCGATCACAGCTTTACCATGGCTGCCGCGGAGCGCGCGTCGCTCAAACGCAACCCCTTCCACCCTTTTGTCACCTTCGACACCGCCGCATTGAGCGGCCTGGCGCTGGGACAAACGGTGTTATCTAAAGCCTGCATTACGGCTGGCATTCCGTTCGACGGAACGCAGGCGCACTCCGCTCTATACGATACGGAGCGCACCGCAGAGCTGTTCTGTGAGATCGTCAACCGCTGGAAGCGTCTTGGCGGCTGGCCGCTGCCGATGGGTGACAGCGAAGAATAAAAAAAAGCGACCTTATCTGGTCGCTTTTTTATTTGCGCAGAAAATTACTCTGCGTCCGGCTCTTCCGTTTTATACTTCGCCGCCGTCTCTTTGATCAGCTGCTGCAGTTCGCCGCGCTGATACATTTCAATCAGGATATCGCAGCCGCCAACCAGTTCGCCGTCAACCCACAGCTGTGGGAAAGTCGGCCAGTTAGCGTACTTAGGCAGCTCAGCGCGGATGTCCGGATTCTGCAGGATATCAACGTAAGCAAAACGCTCACCACAGGCTGACAGCGCCTGAACCGCTTGTGCGGAGAAGCCGCAGCTTGGCAGCTTCGGAGAACCTTTCATATACAGCAGAATCGGGTTTTCAGCGATCTGGCGCTGGATTTTTTCAATAGTGGTGCTCATGTCTTGCTTCCTTTAACTTCTGTTACGGCATTCGTCTGACATTGTAGCGGTTCAGACTGGCATCGGAAAATAACATTTTTGTCACGTTTATACATTCTACCCCGAGTCACGAAAAGTTGCATTGCAAATGGTGTTTACCCCTGCGGCATTCATGGTTTTGCTTAAGGAGCGGGCAAATGTGCGACAGAACGATGAATTTTTTTGCACTTGCTAACGAAACACGATTGTAGATTGAAAAATGCTATTAACTTTCTGGCTTTTTATAGATTAGAATCGACGGGCTTTGTAAATCACACGCGGGTATTATTGATGACCTGCATTTATCAGGGGACTGCCCAGTGGCGCGGATAAATAAAATCTCGATCACGCTCTGTGCTTTACTGTTTACTTCACTCACTTTCACGCCAGTGGCAAACGCCTCTCAGCAGGCGCGGCATTCTGCTGTACAAAAAAACCATCTGGTGAAAGCCACAGAACGTAAGAAAAAAACCACCGCTAAGAACGACAAGAAAAAAACACCGGCTCAGACGAAACAGACCGCTTCCAGCAAAACAAAAACAAAACCTTCCCGCACTGCCCACTCTGCCAAAAGTAAAGCTTCGCAAACCGCCTCTAACCTCGTTACTGAAAAATGCATCACGCGTAAAGGCCATAAGGCGAAATGCACGAAGATCACGAAAATTGCTGAAGTGCATAAAGTGCGCGTACAGAAAGCGCAAAAAACCGCAATGAATAAGCTGATGGGGCAGATTGGCAAACCTTATCACTGGGGTGGGACTTCGCCGCGTACCGGTTTTGACTGCAGCGGCCTCGTCTATTACGCCTATAAAGATCTGGTCAAGTTCCGCATTCCTCGTACCGCCAATGAGATGTACCACCTCCGCGATGCCTCACCGGTTGACCGCGGTGAGCTGGAAAATGGCGATCTGGTGTTCTTCCGCACCCAGGGTCGCGGCACGGCTGACCACGTCGGCGTCTATGTCGGCAACGGGAAATTCATCCAGTCTCCACGTAGCGGTCAGGATATTCAGATCACCTCTCTCAGTGAAGACTACTGGGTACGCCACTACGTCGGCGCGCGTCGCGTGATGACGCCGAAAACCATTCGCTAACCCCTGCCCTGCCACACCCGTGGCAGGGTAAGTTCCTCTTTTGCATACCCTTTCAATTTGCTATCCTGTCCTTGTTGTCTGTGTGGTTATTGGCAACGCAAAATACAATAAGGAGAGAAGCAATGTCGTTCGAATTACCTGCACTACCGTATGCAAAAGACGCCCTGGCCCCGCACATTTCTGCGGAAACCCTGGAATATCACTACGGCAAACATCACCAGACTTACGTCACCAACCTGAACAACCTGATCAAGGGCACCGATTTTGAAGGCAAAACGCTGGAAGAGATCGTCCGCAGCTCTGAGGGTGGCGTATTCAACAACGCAGCTCAGGTGTGGAACCACACCTTCTACTGGCACTGCCTGGCGCCGAATGCCGGCGGTGAACCTGTCGGTGAACTGGCTACCGCTATCAACGCCGCATTTAGCAGCTTCGCGGACTTCAAGGCGAAATTCACCGATGCCGCCATCAAGAACTTCGGTTCAGGCTGGACGTGGCTGGTTAAAGAGGCGGATGGCAAACTGGCTATCGTATCCACTTCTAACGCGGGCACCCCGCTGACCACCAGCGCGAAGCCGCTGATGACCGTGGACGTATGGGAACACGCTTACTACATCGATTACCGTAACGCGCGCCCGAACTACCTGGAACACTTCTGGGCATTGGTTAACTGGGACTTTGTGGCGAAGAACTTCGCCGCGTAAAAGACACGCAGAAGGGTTCGCCCTTCTGCGTTTTTGGTTTATTCCGCAGCGCAGGCTGCTTCTGGCTGTTTACGCCCCGACATCATCACCAACAGCAGGCCGAGCGCGGCAATGATTGCCCCCATCACCGGCACAAAGCTGTATCCCAGACCACCTGAAATCACGACCCCACCGGCCGCCGCACCGAGCGCATTGCCCAGGTTAAAGGCACCGATATTGACCGAGGATGAGAGGCCCGGCGCTTCATGCGCAACACGCATCACGCGCATCTGCAGCGGTGGCACCACGGCGAACGTTGCTGCACCCCAGACGACCATCGCCACCGCGGCGCCAAACTCGTTTCGCGCCAGCCACGGAATGGCAATCATGATGACAATCAGCAGAGTTAAGAAGCCCTTCAGCGTCCCGCTCACGGAACGGTCGGCAAATTTCCCACCGAGATAGTTACCGATCGAGAAGCCCACGCCAATCAGCACCAGCATCGCGGTCACAAAGAGAGGCGTTGCGTGGGTAATGTCATGCAGTACCGGTGAAATATAGGTATAGAGGGTAAACATCGCCCCTGCCCCGAGAACGGTGGTAAGCAGCGCGGAAAGCACCTGCGGGCGCATCAGCACCGCCAGCTCCTTACGCACTTCCGGACGTTCTCCGGCGCTGCCTTTCGGCAGGGAGAAGAACAATGCCACCATCGCGACCACGCCCAGCCCGGCCGTCGCCAGGAAAGACATACGCCAGCCGATCGCTTCTCCCAGCCAGGTTGCCGCAGGAACACCGCCGATGTTAGCGATGGTCAGCCCCATAAACATGGTGGCCACGGCGCTCGCCTGCTTGTGTTTTGGCACCACGCTTGCCGCCACGACCGACCCCAGCCCAAAGAACGCGCCGTGGTTGAGGCTTGTCAGAATACGTGACAGCATCAGCGTGGTGTAGTCCGGCGAAATGGCCGAAAGCACGTTGCCGAGGGTGAAAATCGCCATCAGGAAAATCAGCGCATTGCGGCGCGCGCGATGAGAAAGCAGAAGCGTCATCAGCGGCGCTCCCACCATCACGCCGATAGCGTAGGCGCTGATCAACATGCCTGCCGCAGGGATCGAGACGTCCACGCCGCGGGCGATGACGGGCAGTAACCCCATCGGGGAGAATTCAGTGGTGCCAATCCCAAAAGCGCCAATCGCCAGGGCCAGCAGGGGAAAATTGATTTTCATGCGTCAACTCCGGATGCCGTGTCATGTGGTGACACAGAACAAAGAAGCGGAAAGCATGACATCAATCACAAAAAATGAGAAGTTAACAAAATGGCAAAAGATTTTTGCCAGAGAAGTAACAATCCGGGGAGTCGGGAGGGAGTAGGCTCTCCCTCCGCGTAAATCAGTGCAGCGCAGCCGTCAGACCGGCCGCAACAATCAGAGCCAGCACAACAACGGTGGTGAACAGCGAAAACTTAAGATCGGTACTCATCAATTTTTCTCCTTTTAATCCCCACACGAAAAGTGAGCTTGCTCATTTTTGCACAGATTACGTCAAAAATCTTCCTGGATTTATACTGATAACCACTTTACCTCTTCCCCTTTTCATCAAGATAGGACAAAATTCCACGCTAAATTTATTAGCGTACCGGCCATTGACCCCCTCCTGACGTCCCGTGTCGTTTTCCCGGCGTGCCGCAATTCAAGATTGCGTGATAAGGGTGAGAGAAGGCAAACGTTTACCTTCAAGTTTTTCAGGAGCTTAGGATATGGTCTGGAGTGACATTTAATGGCAACAATTAAAGACGTAGCAAAACGCGCAAACGTTTCCACTACAACCGTATCACATGTAATTAACAAAACCCGCTTTGTGGCGGAAGAGACGCGCAACGCCGTCTGGGCAGCGATCAAGGAGCTGCACTATTCGCCAAGTGCGGTCGCGCGTAGCCTCAAGGTTAATCACACCAAGTCCATTGGATTGCTGGCGACCAGTAGTGAAGCGGCCTATTTTGCCGAGATCATTGAAGCGGTTGAAAAAAACTGCTTCCAGAAAGGCTATACCCTGATTCTGGGCAACGCGTGGAACAGCATTGAAAAACAGCGCGCCTACCTGTCGATGATGGCGCAGAAGCGCGTTGACGGCCTGCTGGTAATGTGTTCCGAGTATCCGGAATCCGTGCTGTCGATGCTCGAAGAGTATCGCCATATCCCCATGGTCGTTATGGACTGGGGCGAAGCGCGTGCGGATTTCACCGACTCCGTTATCGACAATGCCTTTGAAGGCGGTTACATGGCCGGACGTTACCTGATCGAACGCGGTCACCGCGAGATTGGCGTGATCCCGGGTCCGCTGGAGCGCAACACCGGCGCGGGCCGTCTGGCCGGTTTTATGAAAGCGATGGAAGAAGCGCTGATCACCGTGCCGGAAAACTGGAT
Organism: Enterobacter sp.; assembly: GCF_977039595.1. Taxonomy (NCBI): domain Bacteria; kingdom Pseudomonadati; phylum Pseudomonadota; class Gammaproteobacteria; order Enterobacterales; family Enterobacteriaceae; genus Enterobacter; species Enterobacter sp. The sequence goes on along the minus strand of NZ_CDRQYH010000023.1, from coordinate 20,355 downwards.
CGTGCAGGGCGACTTTGAGCCGGAATCAGGCTACCGCGCGATGCAGCAGATCGTTTCCCAGCCGCACCGTCCGACCGCCGTTTTCTGCGGGGGTGACATCATGGCCATGGGCGCGCTCTGCGCCGCCGATGAACTGGGTCTGCGCGTACCGCAGGATATTTCCGTGATCGGGTATGACAACGTGCGTAACGCGCGCTTCTTCACCCCAGCGCTGACCACCATTCACCAGCCGAAAGATTCGCTGGGCGAAACGGCCTTCAATATGCTGCTCGACAGGATCGTCAACAAGCGCGAAGAGTCGCAGTCCATTGAAGTTCACCCGCGCCTGATTGAACGCCGTTCCGTAGCGGACGGTCCGTTCCGCGACTACCGTCGTTAATCCCTTTACGGGGCCAGCTACGCTGGCTCCCGTAACCATTCCCGGTTCAGCGTTTCGCTGTCCCCCAGATAATCCAGCAGCCAGGCCATGGCGGGCGAGACATCATTTTGTTGCCAGGTCAGGCAGCAGGCCGCGTCCGGGAACGGATTTTCCAGCGTCAGTTCAACCCATTCGCCGGTATCGATGCGCGGACGCGCAAAATGAACGGGCACCATCGCGACGCACAGTCCGGCACTGAGGCACGTCGCCGACGATTCCCAGTCCGGAGCCACCACCCGCCGCTGGTTGTCCAGAAGCCAGGTGATACGCTTGGGCAATGAACGGGACGTATCCTCCAGCACCAGCGAGGGCCAGTTGCGCAGAGTATCGTCGCTAAGCGGCCCGTCCATCGCTGCCAGAGGATGATCGCTGGCCACCACGCATTTCCAGCTCAGCATCCCCATGTCGCGAAAGGCGTAACGTCCCCCGACCGGGATCGCCTGCGTCGCGCCAATCGCCATCTCCGCCCTGCCGTCCGCCAGCGCATCCCACACCCCGTTGAACACCTCCTGCGAGACCCGCAGCTCAACGTCAGAGAAATGACGATAGAAATCGACAATCATCTGTCGGGTGCGTTCCGGCTTCACGATGTTATCCACCGCGATGGAAAGATGTCCCCGCCAGCCGTTGGCGATCTGCTGGCACTGTTCGCGGGTGATCTGCATTTTTTTGATAACAGAACGCCCTTCCTTCAAAAACCACGCCCCGGCGGGCGTCAATTCCACGTCACGATGCCGCCGCTCAAACAGCGGAACCGCCAGCCACTCCTCCAGTTGACGCACCGTGTAGCTGATGGCTGAAGGGACGCGGTGCAGCTCCTGCGCCGCACCGCTGAAGCTGCCGTTACGCGCGACAGCATCGACCACTTCAAGAGAATAATCTGACCACATTTTCTGCCTGCAAAAAATTTGAATGCACCCGCCAAATATTAGCGTTTCACAAGCGGCTTTGCACTCCCTACACTCAGCGCCAATGTATACCTGCCTCCTCAGGAGAATAAAATAATGCAACCCAGGAACGGTTTTTTAGTCTGGCTCGGCGGCTTAAGCGTGCTGGGCTTTTTGGCCACCGATATGTACCTGCCGGCTTTTGCCGCGATGCAGGAAGATTTGCAAACCCCCGCTGCCGCCATCAGTGCCAGCCTGAGTTTGTTCCTCGCCGGTTTTGCTTTTGCACAGCTGCTCTGGGGACCGCTCTCGGATCGCTTTGGTCGTAAACCGGTACTGCTGCTGGGTCTGGCCATTTTTGCCGTGGGCTGCCTGGGGATGTTATGGGTACGCGACGCCACCTGGCTGCTGGTGCTGCGTTTTATTCAGGCTGTAGGCGTCTGTGCCGCGGCCGTGACCTGGCAGGCGCTGGTGACCGACTACTACCCGGCTAACCGCACAAATCGTATTTTCGCCACCATTATGCCGCTGGTGGGCCTCTCCCCTGCCCTGGCTCCGCTGCTGGGCAGCTGGATCCTCGCGCATTTCGACTGGCAGGCCATCTTCGCCACGCTGTTTGCCATTACCCTGGTACTGATGCTGCCGGCTCTCGCCCTCAAGCCCGCGCATAAAAAAGAGGCGCATGCCGACGCGAAGCCGATTACCTTCACCTCGCTGTTGAGCGCCAAAGCGTATCGCGGGAATGTCCTGATCTATGCCGCCTGCTCGGCAAGCTTCTTCGCATGGCTCACCGGCTCGCCGTTCATTCTGCACGATATGGGTTACAGTCCGGCAGCCATCGGCCTGAGCTATGTTCCGCAGACAATCGCGTTCCTTGTGGGCGGGTACGGCTGTCGCGCGGCGCTGCAAAGATGGGAGGGCCAGCAGATGCTGCCGTGGCTGCTGGTGCTGTATGCGCTGAGCGTCATCGGGACATGGGCCGTTGGCTTTATTCCGGGTGCCGGTCTGGCCGAAATTTTGATCCCGTTCTGCGTAATGGCCATTGCGAACGGGGCGATTTACCCTATCGTTGTGGCGCAGGCCCTGCGACCGTTCCCGCAGGCAACAGGCCGCGCCGCCGCGCTGCAGAACACCCTGCAGCTGGGTTTGTGCTTCCTGGCAAGCCTGGTGGTCTCGGCGCTGATTGCTACGCCGCTTTTGACCACCACCAGCGTGATGCTGTTCACCGTAGCGCTGGCGGTATTGGGCTATCGCATGCAGGCCTCCGCACAGCGTGAGCAGGATAACGGTGCTCAGGTGGAAACCTCGCATGCCTGATTGCGCCAGAAATCATGTTATATTTCAGTGATTAGGTTGCTAACAATTTTCTATTGAATCACCAAATTTTGAAGCCTATACTAAATTTGGTTCGATTAAATACGATAAATATTAAGTGTTAACGGGAGCCGGAGTGCTCCCGTTTTACCATGGAAGGCATTTCGGCAAGGGTTATCTCCCTTCCTCTGTTCTACGTCGGATACTAGCCTCGCGGTATTTACCGTGAGATTTCTCACAAACCAAAAAAAGCGTCTACGCTGTTTTAAGGTTCTGATCACAGTAGGGTGATGGAGAAGCTATGAGTTCATCGTGTATAGAAGAAGTCAGCGTTCCGGACGATAACTGGTCCCGGATCGTCAGTGAACTGTTAGGTCGAGCAGGCATCACTACCAATGGATCATCGCCATCCGATCCTCAGGTTAAACATCCCGACTTTTTTAAACGCGTGTTGCGGGAAGGGTCGTTAGGCCTGGGAGAAAGCTACATGGACGGCTGGTGGGAGTGTGAACGTCTGGATACCTTTTTCGCCAGCGTGTTGCGTGCCGGTCTTGAAAATCAACTCCCTCGCAACCTGAAAGACACCCTGCGCGTCGCCTCTGCCCGACTTTTCAATCTCCAGAGTAAAAAACGCGCATGGATCGTTGGCAAAGAACATTACGATCTTGGCAACGATTTGTTCAGCCGTATGCTGGACCCTTTCATGCAATACTCCTGCGCCTACTGGAAAGAGGCCTCTACGCTTGAAGAGGCTCAGCAGGCGAAGCTGCGTCTGATTAGCGAGAAGCTGCAGCTACAGCCCGGCATGCGCGTGCTGGATATCGGCTGCGGCTGGGGTGGGCTGGCATATTTTATGGCGAAGCATTATGCCGTCAGCGTGGTCGGCGTGACGATCTCAGCGGAACAGCAAAAAATGGCGCGGGAGCGCTGCCAGGATCTCGATGTGGATATCAGGCTGCAGGACTACCGTGACCTGAATGAACAGTTTGACCGGATTGTTTCCGTCGGCATGTTCGAGCACGTGGGGCCAAAAAACTACGATACCTATTTTGAGGTGGTGGACCGGAATCTGAAACCGGACGGCATCTTCCTGCTGCACACCATCGGCTCTAAGCGGACCGACAACAACGTTGACCCGTGGATCAACAAATACATCTTTCCGAATGGCTGTTTACCGTCCGTTCGCCAGATTGCCAACGCCAGTGAACCCCATTTCGTGATGGAAGACTGGCATAACTTTGGCGCGGACTACGACACCACCTTAATGGCATGGCATGAACGTTTCCAGAAAGCCTGGCCAGAGATTGCGGACAACTATTCTGAACGATTCAAACGAATGTTTAGCTATTATCTGAATGCCTGCGCGGGGGCGTTTCGCGCACGGGATATTCAGCTCTGGCAGGTGGTATTCAGCCGTGGGATAGAACACGGACTGCGTGTCGCACGCTAAATAAAATAACCCCGGATATCCGGGGTTATTTTTTATTCTTCTTCGGCGGTCTTTATTATTGCGGCTTCTTTTGCTGCCAGCACGCGCTCAACCGTATCCACCACAGCCTGGGTCTGCGGATCGATTTCGATATTCACGCGATGCCCCAGTTTTTTCGCGCCCAGCGTGGTGCGCTGCAGCGTTTCAGGAATTAAATGCACGCAAAAACGCGTTGGCGTCACTTCCCCTACCGTCAGGCTAATCCCGTCAATGCCAATAAATCCTTTATAGAGAATGTATTTCATTAATGACGGGTCCTGCATTTTAAACCAGATTTGACGGTTATTTTCCGAGGTCACGATTTTCGCCACTTCGGCGGTGGTCATGATGTGCCCCGACATAAGATGACCGCCAATCTCATCGCTGAACTTCGCCGCGCGCTCAACGTTGATGGTATCGCCTACCACCAGCTCGCCCAGGTTAGTGATCCGCAGCGTCTCTTTCATTAAATCAAAGCTAATCTGGTTGCCGTTAATTTCGGTAACGGTCAGGCAGCAGCCGTTATGGGCAATCGACGCACCGGTTTCAATGCCCTCAAGCATATATTCCGGCAGCTCAACAACATGAGTACGGAAATTAGGTTTTTCATCAATGGACACCACTTTGGCAGTGCCCTGCACAATACCAGTAAACATGCTTACAACTCCTGTTTTTTCCGAACGGTGATGACACCGTTTAATCCCTCCACAATAACAGTTGGAAAAACAGGTTGCCAGCAGAGCGCATTTTCTGGCGATTTTTTCACTAGATAAATAGCTAAAGCCCGCTACAATAGCTGGCACCCCCCTGCATTTTCTTCTTGCTGCCAGTTTCGGCGGCTTTTTTAGTCTCTCATATAACTACAAAATAAAGGTGTTCACGTGCAGAAGTACATGAATGAAGCGCGCCAGCTATTGGCACTGGCTATACCAGTGATCGTCGCGCAGGTGGCCCAGACCGCAATGGGATTTGTGGATACGGTAATGGCAGGTGGCTACAGCGCCACCGACATGGCGGCCGTAGCTATCGGTACGTCAATCTGGCTTCCGGCCATCCTGTTCGGCCACGGTCTGCTGCTCGCACTCACCCCTGTTATCGCTCAGCTCAATGGCTCGGGGCGCCGCGAGCGCATTGCCCATCAGGTCCGCCAGGGCTTCTGGCTGGCAGGATTTGTCTCGGTGCTGATTATGGTCGTGCTCTGGAACGCGGGCCATATCATTCGCGCTATGCATAACATTGACCCGGCACTGGCGGACAAAGCCGTGGGTTATTTGCGCGCGCTGCTCTGGGGTGCGCCTGGCTACCTCTTCTTCCAGGTGGCGCGTAACCAGTGTGAAGGCCTGGCGAAAACTAAGCCCGGCATGGTGATGGGCTTTATCGGGCTGCTGGTCAACATTCCCGTTAACTATGTCTTTATTTACGGTCATTTCGGGATGCCGGAGCTGGGCGGCGTCGGCTGCGGCGTGGCGACGGCCGCCGTTTACTGGGTAATGTTCTTCTCGATGCTTACCTTCGTGAAGCGCGCCCGCTCCATGCGCGATATTCGTAACGAGCACAGATTCAGCACGCCGGACTGGAACATCATGACGCGTCTGGTGCAGTTAGGGTTGCCGATTGCCCTCGCGCTGTTCTTTGAGGTGACCCTGTTTGCCGTGGTCGCCCTGCTGGTCTCCCCGCTGGGCATTGTGAACGTCGCCGGGCACCAGATCGCGCTGAACTTTAGCTCCCTGATGTTCGTCCTGCCGATGTCGCTGGCGGCGGCGGTGACGATTCGCGTGGGCTTCCGCCTGGGCCAGGGCTCAACGCTCGATGCGCAAACGGCCGCCCGAACCGGGCTGGGCGTCGGCGTCTGCATGGCGATCTGTACTGCGCTCTTTACCGTTGCATTACGCGAGCAGATCGCCCTGCTCTACAACGACAATCCGGAAGTCGTCACACTGGCATCGCACCTGATGCTACTGGCCGCGATTTACCAGATTTCTGACTCCATTCAGGTGATTGGCAGCGGCGTGCTGCGCGGCTATAAAGACACGCGTTCCATCTTCTTTATCACCTTCATCGCCTACTGGGTGCTGGGTCTGCCGTGTGGCTATATTCTGGCCCTGACCGACCTGGTGGTTGAGCGCATGGGACCGGCAGGGTTCTGGATGGGCTTTATCATCGGCCTGACCTCGGCGGCGATTATGATGATGATGCGCATGCGCTTCCTGCAACGCCAGCCATCAACGGTCATTTTGCAACGCGCTGCACGTTAACGACGCAGTAGCCGCCGCCTGGCGGCTACTTTCTCTTCACTTTGCGCGGTAATACAGCAATCGCGTGAAATCAGAGAGAAAATTGCATTTTCCCTCTTGCCACCTCGATGCTGTGCCGCTAATATTCGTCCCCGTTGTCACCGACAACACGTTGCGTTCATAGCTCAGTTGGTTAGAGCACCACCTTGACATGGTGGGGGTCGTTGGTTCGAGTCCAATTGAACGCACCATTCTGCGTCCGTAGCTCAGTTGGTTAGAGCACCACCTTGACATGGTGGGGGTCGGTGGTTCGAGTCCACTCGGACGCACCATTTCAGTCCTGAAATGGTGCAACTCCTCTTCTGATATCCTGAATTTTCCTAATCCCTTATTTTCTTCATTGTTCTGCTGCTACGCTTTTCCTATGGAAAAAAACACAGGAAACGTGTTGATGAAGAAGATCGCGATTATCGGCTCCGGCCCCACAGGGATTTACACTTTTTATCACCTGCTTAAGAACAGCACGCCGCTCTCAGTTTCCGTTTTCGAACAGGCCGATGAAGCTGGCGTGGGTATGCCCTATAACGACGACGATAATTCCCGGCTGATGCTAGCGAACATTGCGAGCATTGAAATCCCGCCCATTTTTATGACCTACCTCGACTGGCTCAAGGAACAGAGCGACGCCCATCTGTCGCGTTTTAAGGTTGATAAAGCCCGCCTGCACGATCGGCAGTTCCTGCCCAGGATCCTGCTGGGGGAGTATTTTCGCGACAGCTTTCGATCAATCGTAAAAGAGGCGAAAAAGCTGGGATTCCAGGTTGAAGTCCATGAATCAGCGAAGGTCACCGACATCAACCCTTCAACAACCGGCGTGACGATTTCGGTCAACGACCGCGCCCTACCGGATAAATTCGACCTGGCGGTTATCGCCACCGGCCACGTCTGGCCAGAGGAGGATGAAGCCACGCGCACGTTCTTCCCAAGCCCGTGGTCCGGCCTGATGGATGCCAGCATTCCCCCTTGCCGCGTGGGCATTATGGGCACCTCGTTGAGCGGTCTCGACGCGGCTATGGCGGTGGTGATGCAGCACGGTGAGTTTCGTGACGGTAAATTCATCCTCGACAACGGCAGCGAAGAGTTACACATTACGCTGATGTCCCGGACGGGCATTCTGCCGGAAGCCGATTTTTACTGCCCTATTCCTTACGAACCGCTGTCGGTTTTGACCGAATTCGTGGTGGAAAGCGAGATAGCCAAAGGACCGGATGGCCTGCTTGACCGCATTTTTGCCCTGATGGTCAAAGAGCTTCAGCTTGCCGATCCGGCATGGTGCGAGAAAATGTCTCTGCATACGCTGAATGCGGACACTATTCGTGAGGCCTGGTTTGAGGATCGTAAACGCCACGGCCCCTTTACCTGGGCGGAAGAGAATCTCAACGAGGTTGAACGCAACAAACGGGAACGCCGTACCGTGGCCTGGCGCTATACCGTGCTTCGGCTGCATGAAGTGGTTCAGGAGATCGTCCCCCATCTCGATGAGCAAGACGGCGAACGCTTCAGTCAGGGGCTGGCTCGGGTATTTATCGACAATTATGCCGCCATTCCTCCGCAGTCTATCCGCAGGCTGCTCGCACTTCGCGAAGCCGGCATCATCAGCGTGGCCGCGCTCGGTGACGACTACACGCTCGACGTTGGCAGCGATCGAACGGTGATAACCACAAAAGAGACCGTCTATCGTTTCGACGTATTTATTGACGCACGCGGACAAAAGCCGCTCAAAACGAAAGATCTGCCCTTCCGGACGCTGCGAAAACAGCTGGAAGCAACGGGAGATCGGATACCCGATATCGGCGAGGATTACACCTTAAAAGCGCCTGACACCGTGCGCGGACGCATCGCCTTCGGCGCGATACCGTGGCTGATGCACGACCGTCCCTTCGTTCAGGGGCTGGCAGAATGTGCAGAGATTGCAGAAGCGATGGCGAAGGCGGCTGAAAAACCCGCGTCGGGATCGCGGAGAAAGTTACCGTATATTGAGATCTGACAGGGCTTCCATGCCCTGCTGTTGGTAATTACTCGAAGAAGACTTCCGGGTTTTCCGACAGCGAAACGAAACTTTTCGTCGCTTTATCCAGCGCGAGGATTTCGCCGCTTTCAATATCGTACACCCAGCCGTGCAGTCGGATGGAGTTATTACGCAGGCCCACCGCAACGGACGGATGGGTCTTGATGTTGCTCAGCTGCGCAAACACGTTTTCCTGCACCATCGCATTGACCTTATCGATCGGCTTATCCCAGGTTTTCTTCTCAACCACGGCTTTCGCCGCGTCGGAATAGCGCAGCCAGTGTGACACCGCAGGCATCGGCTCCAGGTTCGCGTTATCGGCAATCGCCTTCATTGCGCCACAGTTGGAGTGACCACAAATCACGATATCCGTGACGCCCAGCGCCACCACGGCGTATTCGATGGTTGCGGACACACCGCCAGGCTCCGGTCCGAACGGCGGCACGATGTTGCCAGCATTACGAATGACAAAGAGTTGTCCTGGCTCTTGCTGGGTGACCAGTTCCGGGACCAGACGGCTGTCGGAGCATGAGATGAACAGCGCTTTGGGATTCTGGCTGGACGCTAAACTGCGGAAGAGTTCTTTACGTTGCGGGAAAATCTCTTTTTGAAAGCTGAGAAAACCTTCAATGATATGTTGCATAGCAATGTCTCTTTTATCTGTTTTAGTTTAGGCATGATCGAGATCACACTCGTAAAGTTTACCCATCGTGGTTTACTTCAGACAAGCAATATATTTCTGGCCCGACCGCTGCACGATCTCGTCAGCACTGGCCAGGATGTTCTGCCCTTCGAACGCGCCGTAAAGACGTTCAAAGGTTTTGCCTTCGAGATGACTCACCACCGACGCCACCGTTCGGGCCGGCAGCGGGAGATAATTCGGGTAGCTCCACATAAACGAGACGGCGTCTTTACCCGGCGTGACCTGCAGAATATCGCCAACCAGCAATACCCCGTCCCCCTCCTGCCAGTGCAGCACCGTTCCCCCGGCAAAATGCCCGCCCAGACGCAGCAGGGTAACCGACGGGAAAATCTCCAGCGTATCCCCCTCCCAGAAATGAATGGCCGGGCTGTCGCGCATCACCCACTCTTTGTCGCTGGCGTGCAGGTACACCGGCGCATCAAACGCCGCAGCCCACTCCTGCATCGTGGTGTAATAGTGCGGATGTGAAATCGCAATCGCGCTGATGCCGCCAAGGGCGGCGATGAGGGTTTGGGTTGCGGGATCGAGGTTGGCGATGCAGTCCCAGAGGATATTGCCGTGGGGCGTTTGCAGGAGCAGCGCCCGCTGGTTAATCGCAAACGCAGGAACCGTTTTGATACCGAATAATCGCGGCTCCAGCTGCTGCCATTTGTTGCTGTGCGCCGCGGTGACGGTATCGAGATCGGTCCACGCCTGCCCCGTGATGGGTACATACTGGCGTTCATCCTCACAAATCGGGCATCTGTCCGGCTGCGTATCGTAGGCGGTTCCACAGGTTTTACAGAGTGTAATCATGTGCTCTCCTCAGCGATAAAGCACTGAGTATGGCAGGGATTATCCTTATGTGCTGCGAGGTACATTGCTGGCTTTTTTTACCCTATACTGTGCCGGTATCGAAAACTGAACAGAGCAGGTGCAACATGGAAATTGATCTCGATAACTTAGTCTTTAACGGTCTGGATGAAGCAGAAGAGCGTAATGCGGAACGTCTGGACGATGCAGACAAAAAAGCGCAGGCGATTGTCGCCGACGATGACTGCGGCGACGCCTGCAAGATCTAATAAAAAAAGCACCGGGAAACCGGTGCTTTTTTTATTTCACTCGTTAAACGTCACGCACACCTCGTTCCAGTAGGTTTCGCGCGTGCGGCGCAGTTCAGCGTGACGTTTTATCATGGAACCACTCCGGGTCAATGTTGGCAACGTCTACGCCATACAGGCTGGCGACAGGCAGTATCGACTCAAGAACACGTTGCGCGCTGTTCTCCGCATTCGCTGGCCGGGCCGCAAAAAACCGCCGTAACGTGCTGATCCACTTTTTCATCGTCTTACCCTCTCTCGCCGTGTCTGACCTCAGTTAAGCACCCAAATCCCGTGCAGGGGAAATACCAAAATCCACTGTCTATGTGCAGGATCTGCAAATAGCACCCCGTCCTTTTCACGCTTCATTAACACCTTGTTCACTAATGCTTTTTTGCTCATAGCAAAGAACGATTTCTTATTTGGCGATAGCTTTCCCTTATGGGAGCGTAACGGGGTAAAACAAAAACAACGGGATGGCGAATGACTATGGCAGCAAATATGAAAGGTTTTACCAAACGGACACTGGTTCTGGGATTACTGGCGGCGGGGAGCCTGCTTTCAGCGCAGGCACAGGCCGATCAGCTGGCGGATATTAAGGCAGCAGGGGTGGTGAAAGTGGCCACGTTTGACGCCAACCCGCCGTTTGGCTCGATTGATGCCAAAACGCATGAGATCGTGGGTTATGACGTGGACTTTGCCAAAGCGCTGGCAAAATCGCTCGGCGTGAAGCTTGAACTGGTTGCCACCAATCCGGCCAACCGCATTCCGCTGCTGCAGTCCGGCAAAGCCGACCTGATCGTGGCGGATATCACCATCACCCCGGAACGCGCACAGGTCATTGATTTTTCTACCCCTTACTTCGTTACCGGCCAGCAGTTCCTCGTTCCGGCAAAATCACCGGACAAGCTTGATGACTATAGCCGGGCGCGCATTGGCGCAGTCAAAGGAACGACGGGCGAGCAGGCTCTGCACCAGCGTTTCCCGCAGTCCCGCGTCCTCTCTTATGACGACATCCCACTGGCGTTGACTGCACTGCGCAACGGCAACGTCCAGGCCATTACCCAGGACAGCACCATTCTGGCCGGTCTGCTGGCGCAGGCGCCGGACAAAGCCAACTTCAAAATCCTGCCCGACCTGCTCAGTAAAGAAGAGATTGGCGTGGGGGTGAAGAAAGGTGAAACGGCGCTGCTGAAGGCCGTTAACGACGAACTGGTTAATCTCGAGAAGACCGGTCAGGCGGCAAAAATCTATGATGTCTGGTTTGGTCCTGGCACCCCTGCTCCACAGCCGCGCGCCTTTAAAATAGAAGCCAGGTAATTATGCTCTCAGGTTTATTTTCACACTCCGCGGCCGGTGCCGCGGATTTTTCACATCTGGAACAGGCCAGCGTCGAGTTTCGTCATGTGGACAAACGCTACGGTGACCATCAGGTTTTAAACGATATTAACCTCACCATCACGCCCGGAGAAGTGGTTGCCATCCTCGGCCCTTCAGGCTCCGGTAAATCCACCCTGATCCGTCTTATCAACCAGCTTGAAACCCTGAGCGGCGGGGAGATTCTGGTCGACAACAAGCCTACCGGAAAGCTCTCCGGTACCGGGCTGCGTCAGCTGCGAAGCCGCGTGGGGTTTGTGTTCCAACAGTTCAATCTCTATGCCCATCTCACCGCCAGCCAGAACATCACCCTGGCACTGGAGCACGTTCACGGCTGGAAGCCGCATCCTGCTCAGGAGCGCGCGCTGGCCCTGCTGGAGAAAGTCGGGATGCTGGAAAAAGCCCACCATTACCCGGCGGAGCTTTCCGGCGGGCAGCAGCAGCGCGTGGCGATAGCCCGCGCCCTCGCCTCTTCACCGCAAATCATTCTGTTTGATGAACCCACCTCCGCGCTGGATCCGGAGATGATTGGTGAAGTGCTGTTCGTGATGAAAGCCCTCGCCCACAGCGGGATCACGATGATCGTGGTGACTCATGAGATGCAGTTTGCCCGGGAAATCGCCGACCGGATTGTCTTTATCGACGGCGGGCAAATTCTGGAAACCGCCCCGCCGGCGCAGTTTTTCAGCCAGCCAGCGCATCCGCGCGCGCAGCGCTTCCTGCAAAAGGTGCTCAACCCGCTGCATCAGGAGCATCTGTAATGCCCGCGCTCGACTGGCAGGGGGTACTGACCGGACAGCCTCTGCAGTGGATACTCTCCGGATTCCTCACCACCCTGTGGGTGACGCTGGCGGGGATCGTGCTGGCCAGCCTGCTCGCACTGCTCTTTATGCTTCTGCGCCTGTCCGGCGGACGCGTCGGGAAAGCGATCGTCAGCGGCTGGGTATCACTCTTTCGCAATACCCCGCTGCTGGTGCAGCTACTGTTCTGGTATTTTGCCGCCTGGAACGGGCTGCCGCAGGCGTTTCGCGACGCGGTCAACGCCGATCACAGCTGGTCAATTCTGCCCGGCGACGTCTGGTGGTTTACGCCCGAATTTTTATGCTCTGCCTGGGGGTTGGGCGTTTTTACCTCGGCGTTTTTAATCGAAGAGGTGGAAGCAGGATTGCGTTCCGTGCCCGCCGGGCAGCGGGAGGCGGCGCTCGCCCAGGGATTCTCCACGTGGCGCTTGTTTCGCTTCATCCTTCTGCCGCAGGGCCTGGCTAACGCCTGGCAGCCCGTTGTGGGCCAGTATCTCAATCTGATGAAGCTCTCCTCGCTCGCCAGCGGGATTGGCTTCGCCGAGCTCACCTATCAGGTCAGGCAGATCGAAAGCTATAACGCGCACGCGCTGGAGGCGTTTACCCTCGGTACCGTGCTCTATCTGCTGACCGGCCTGGTCATGGGGATGGTGCTGGTACGCCTTGGGCCACAGGCGAAACGTAAACGCCCGAATGTCGTCATCGCAGGGAGTGAAAAACATGATTGCCGGATTTAATGTCATCACCGATAACCTCGATTATCTACTGTGGGGACGCGCGGCAACGGGTGAACCGGGAGGCGTACTGCTTTCGTTAATGATGGCAGCAGGCGCTGCGGTTATCGCGCTGCCTGGAGGAATTGCGCTCGCATGCCTGGCCTGGCGCTTTACCGGACTCGTGCGAAAGGCCCTCTTTTTATGGGCAGAGCTGATTCGCGGTATCCCGCTCATCTTCGTAATTTTCTGGATGTGGTATCTCCTGCCGCTTATGACCGGGGGGGATCTGCCGGGGGCGCTGACCGTCACGCTGGCGCTGGCCTGGTTTACCGCAGCAACAGTAATGCACTCGGTCCTGGCCGGGCTGAGCGCGCTGCCGTCCGGGCAGTACGAGGCCGCGCTGTCTCAGGGCTTCAGCACCCAACAAACTCTGTTGCGCGTGCTGCTGCCGCAGGCGCTGAGGAATATTCTGCCGTCGCTGGTGGGGATTTTTATTAGCCTGCTGAAGGATACGTCGCTGGCGTTTATCGTGAACGTCCCTGAACTAACCACGGTGGCGGGACAGGTCAACAACCGGGTGCAAATCTACCCGGCGGCCATTTTTATCTTTACGGGCGTGGTTTACTACCTGCTCTGCTGCTCGCTCGAGCAGCTTGCGAAGCGCTGGCACCTTACCCGGCCAGCGCTTTAACCACCGTTTCCATTGCTTCGGTTGTCAATTCACTGCGTTTAACGCGCTGGTTCGCCAGCGCGGTACGCAGGACTCCGGCAATGACAATATGCTTTGGCTCCTGCCCTAAATCACGCATCTCGAGCACCACCTTTCCGACCACCCGGCACATCTCCTGGTACAGCGCTTCATCTTTGGTCACGTTACCCATCGTCATCACTCCATTGCCTTTTAAACGTTGAGCTTAAATGATTCTCCAGCCGGATACAAAAAAGAAGCCCGGCGAGAGACTCGCCGGGCTTCATCAGTAAAATCAGTAAATTAGTTGTTTACAGGAATAACCGCGCCTTTGTACTTGGTGCGGATCCAGTCCTGAATCTCTTTCGAGTGCAGCACGTTCACCAGCGCGACGATATCTTTCTTCTTCTCGTCACCGCGGTGTACGGTAATGATGTTGGCGTACGGGTTGTTTTCACCGCTCTCTACCGCAATCGGGTCGTGAACCGGATCCAGACCGGCGTCAATCGCGTAGTTGGCGTTGATCACCACCGCATCGCCTTCGTTGTTGTTGTACATCTGCGGCAGCAGAGACGCTTCAACGTTAGGCGTGAACTTCAGCTTTTTCGGGTTCTCGACGATGTCGCTGATGCGCGCGGTCACTTTATCGATGCCCGGCTTCAGCTTGATCACGCCCTCTTTCTCGAAGATGGAAAGAATACGCCCCTCTTCAGAAACCGCGTCACGCATGATGATCTTGCCGCCTTCCGGCAGGTCTTTCAGCGACTTGTATTTTTTGGAGTAGATGCCAATTGGCTCAATGTGGATCGCGCCCGCACTGACAAAATCGTAGTCCTTATCGCCCGCATGATCTTTCAGCACGCTGTTCAGGTAAGGAATATGCTGGAAATAGTTCGCGTCGATGTCATGACCCGCCAGCGCGGTATTCGGCAGAATGTAGTCCTGGAACGGTTTAATCTCCAGGTCGATACCCTGCTTCGCCAGAATCGGCTTTGCCTGCTCCAGAATTTCCGCATGCGGCGTGTTGGACGCGCCCACGGTCAGGGTGTCGGCCCAGGAGGCGAAGCTCAGGGCGCTCAGGGTTGCTGCGGCGATCAGTGTCAGTGTCTTTTTCATGATGTGGTTCCTGTGTGTCTTTATTAGCGTTTATCTAACAGTGAAGTAATGACATCGCCGCAGAACTGGATAATGAAAACGATGATCAGAATGGTCACCGTTGCCACCAGCGTGACGTCACCATGGTTGCGCTGGAATCCTTCCAGATAAGCCAGATTTCCCAAACCACCGGCGCCAATCACCCCCGCCATTGCGCTGTAGCTCACCAGCGCAATCAGCGTCACCGTAATACCTGATACCAGTGCGGGTGATGATTCCGGCAGTAAAACCCGAAACACGAGCGTGCTCAGTCGTGCGCCCATCGAGCGCGTCGCTTCAATCACGCCTTTATCCACTTCACGCAGGGCGATCTCCACCAGGCGTGCGTAGAACGGTGCGGCACCCACTATCAGGGCCGGCAGCGCCGCGTTGGCGCCAAGAATGGTGCCGACGACGGTCTTGGTGAACGGGATCAGCAGCACAATCAAAATGATGAACGGAATCGAGCGGAACACGTTCACCACGATCGAAATCACGCTGTAGACCGTGCGGTTATGGAACAGACCGCCGCGCGCGGTTAAAAACAGCGCCAGACCCAGCACGATGCCCAGCACAAAGGTCGCCACGCCGGACAGCGCGGTCATGTACAGCGTCTCAAGCGTCGCCGCCCAGAGCTGATCCCACTCGAGATGCGGAAAGAGATTCTCAGCCATGTTTAATCACCTCGCCTTCAATATCGCTGTGCTGCAGGTCGGCGAGGATATTGTTCAGTTGTTCGTCAGATGCCACGACGTGCACCCAGAGTTGACCAAACACGCCGTGAGCGGTTTGGGTCATTTTTCCGTGCAGGATGTTAAACGGCAGGCCGTAGCGCAGCGTCAGTTCGCCCACAATCGGCTTATGCGTGCTGTGCCCGGTAAAGGTCAGCCTGATGACCGTCCCTTCCAGATCGTTTGCCAGTTCGGTATTGAACGTTTCTTCTTCAGCGTACTGGCTCACCTGACGCACAAACTGCTGCGTAATCGGCTGCTGCGGATGGGTAAAGACGCTCAGCACGTCTCCCTCTTCCACCACCTTACCGTTCTCCATTACCGCCACGCGGTCGCAGATTTTGCGCACCACGTGCATCTCGTGCGTGATGAGCACGATGGTCAGCTTAAAGCGGCGGTTAATATCCAGCAGCAGATCGAGGATCTGATCGGTGGTCTGCGGGTCAAGCGCGGAGGTGGCTTCATCGCAGAGCAGCACATCCGGGCGATTAGCCAGCGCACGCGCAATACCCACGCGCTGCTTTTGACCACCGCTCAGCTGCGACGGATAGGCATGCTCGCGGCCTTTCAGGCCAACGAGTTCAATAAGCTCGGCCACGCGGGCCTTAATTTCGGCTTTCGGTACGCCGGCAATTTGCATCGAGAACGCAATATTCTCGCTGACCGTGCGCGACCACAGCAGGTTAAAGTGTTGAAACACCATGCTGATCTTCAGACGCGCCTGGCGCAGCGCTTCACCTTTTGCGGCAGAAATGTTCTGCCCGTTGATGGTTACGCTGCCGCTGCTCGGTTTTTCCAGCCCGTTGAGCAGGCGGATAAGCGTACTTTTACCTGCGCCGCTGTAACCAATGATCCCGTATATCTGTCCCTGTGCTATCGTCAAATTGACGTTATCAACGGCTGTGAGTGCCACCTTTCCGTTGTCAAAAACTTTCGAAATATTGCTCAGTACAATCATTCTTATTCATTATCCGTGCCGCCCGTGGCGGTTTAGCAGTATGGATGTCCAAACGATAGTAAACAGCCGTTACCAGCTTTTAAATGAACAAAAAAGAATGTGTTATAACTTTCCGAAATAAACAGCGGATTTACCGGGTGGGCAGCATTTAGACCAATTTCAGCAATGATTATCTGCCGGATGCATATCTGCTGGCGGACGGGCGCAAAAAACGGTCATTTTTGCAGCATTTTATCCCGATATAGCCATCCTCACATCCAGACAACTTTACGTCTTGCTGTCCTGCCATCCAGAAATGGCATTTATATTCCTTTCTGTTCTAAACGGCAGTGAATGGTTCTTTATTGAGAAAATTTCACCGCCCTATCATCCCGTCATGACATCCAGAAAGGAAAACATCATGACGATTTATCACTCCGTCACCGAACTGATTGGTCGTACCCCGCTGATCCAGCTGCATAAGCTTGATACCGGTCCCTGCTCGCTCTTTCTGAAGCTGGAAAACCAGAACCCGGGCGGTTCGATTAAGGATCGCGTTGCGCTGTCGATGATTAACGAAGCGGAACGTACCGGTAAGCTGAAGCCTGGCGGCACGATAATTGAGGCTACGGCGGGCAATACCGGTCTCGGCCTGGCCCTAATCGCCGCCCAGAAAGGCTACTCGCTGATTCTGGTGGTGCCGGACAAAATGAGCCGCGAGAAGATTTTCCACCTGCGCGCGCTGGGTGCCCAGGTGGTGCTGACCCGCTCCGACGTCAATAAGGGCCACCCGGCCTATTACCAGGATTACGCCCAGCGCCTGGCTAACGAACTTCCCGGCGCGTTTTACATCGACCAGTTCAACAACGAAGCCAACCCGCTGGCGCACCGCACAACCACGGCGCCGGAACTGTACGAGCAGCTTGACGGCAGGATCGACGCCATCGTCGTGGGCGTCGGCTCAGGCGGCACGCTGGGCGGCCTGCAGGCGTGGTTCGCCGAGCACTCTCCGCATACTGAATTTGTCCTGGCAGACCCGGCCGGATCCGTTCTGGCCGACCAGGTGGAAACCGGACGCTACCACGACGCGGGCTCCTGGCTGGTTGAGGGAATTGGCGAAGACTTTATTCCTCCGCTGGCCCACATTGAAGGGGTGAATCGCGCCTGGCGCATCACCGACCGCGAAGCCTTCACCACCGCGCGCGAGCTGCTGAAAACGGAGGGCATTCTGGCGGGCTCCTCCAGCGGCACGCTGCTTGCGGCCGCGCTGAAGTATTGCCAGGCGCAGACCACGCCGAAGCGCGTGGTGACCTTCGCCTGCGACAGCGGCAATAAGTATCTTTCGAAGATGTTCAACGACGACTGGATGCGACAGCAGGGGCTCATCACGCGTCCTCAGGCCGGCGACCTCTCTGACTACATCGCCCTGCGCCACGATGAAGGCGCCACCGTTACCGCGGCCCCGGACGACACGCTTTCCACCGTTCTGGCACGCATGCGTCTGTATGACATCTCCCAGCTGCCGGTGCTGGCGAACGGCAAGGTGGTGGGCATTATCGACGAGTGGGATCTCCTGCGGCATATCGGCGGCGACGGCGATCGCTTCGCGCTGCCGGTGACGGCAGCCATGACGCGTCAGGTGGAGTTTCTTGATAAACACGCACCGGAAAGCGCCCTGCACGCCATCTTCGACCGCGGCCTGGTGGCCGTCATTAATGACAACGACCGTTTTCTCGGTCTGATTACGCGCAGCGACGTTCTGACCGCCTGGCGCAACCGTCTTCAGCAATAAAGGAACAGATGATGAAAAACCTGGCTACCCTGAGCGTCCACAGCGGCGAGTTCAACGACCAGCACGGCGCCGTCATGCCGCCGATTTACGCCACCTCGACGTTTGCGCAACCGTCACCCGGCGAGCATACCGGCTATGAGTATTCGCGCAGCGGCAACCCTACCCGCCACGCGCTGGAAACCGCGATTGCCGAACTGGAGGGCGGTACGCGCGGCTACGCCTTCGCCTCCGGCCTGGCGGCCATCTCCACGGTGCTCGAACTGCTGGATAAAGACAGCCATATCGTCGCCATTGATGACGTTTACGGCGGGACGTACCGCCTGATCGAAAACGTGCGCAAGCGCAGCACCGGCCTGCAGGTCAGCTGGGTTAAACCGGACGACCTCGCCGGGCTCGAGGCCGCCATCCGCCCGGATACGCGTATGGTGTGGGTCGAGACGCCGACCAACCCGCTGCTGAAGCTGGCGGATCTGGCGGCCATCGCGGCAATCGCCCGTCGTCATAACGTCATCAGCGTGGCGGATAACACCTTCGCGTCGCCGGTGATCCACCGTCCGCTGGAGTCGGGCTTCGATATCGTGGTTCACTCTGCCACCAAATACCTTAACGGCCACTCTGACGTGGTCGCCGGGCTGGCGATTGTCGGGGATAACAAGGAACTGGCGGATAAGCTGGGCTACCTGCAAAACGCGGTGGGCGGCGTCCTGGATCCGTTCAGCAGTTTCCTGACGCTGCGCGGTATTCGCACGCTCGCGCTGAGGGTCGAAAAGCACAGCACCAACGCGCTGGCGATTGCGCAATGGCTGGAGCAGCACCCTCTGGTCGAAAAGGTGTTCTATCCCGGCCTGGAGTCGCATCCGCAATATCAGCTTGCCCGCACCCAGATGGCCCTGCCCGGCGGGATGATTTCCGTCGTGGTAAAAGGCGATGCGCAATGCGCCGCCGAGGTGATTCGCAACCTGAAGTTGTTCACCCTCGCAGAAAGCCTGGGCGGCGTGGAAAGTCTGGTGAGCCAGCCTTACAGCATGACGCACGCGTCGATTCCGCTCGAGCAACGCCTGGCAAACGGCATTGTGCCGCAGCTGATCCGCCTGTCAGTCGGGATTGAAGATCCGAAAGACCTGATTGCCGACCTCAGCCAGGCGCTGCAAAAATAAGCAAAATGCGGCAGGTCCCTCACCTGCCGCTATAAGTTGTCATCATGGCTTAACGCCTTGATAACAATATTATGTGAAACTGCATAGATTATTTTTGAAACACCGTTTCCATTTTCCTTTTATCTTCAAATCAGCGTATAATGCGCGCCTAATCCCTGGTGAATGGTTTCAGCGCTTGGAATACAAAAAACAACGTACAACTTCTCCTCTCCTTCGTTGGGCTGTCACTCAGGCACACTTTCTTCTGCACGCTCATTTGATGTCTCCTATCCTTAGTGCGTGTCATATACTCTTTTGCAACACAGGTTTGACTCCGCGGCGGTGCGCCCCCGGAGCGAGATTTCCATATCCTTCCCAACTTAAAGACTAAGACTGTCATGAAAAAGACGAAAATTGTTTGTACTATCGGCCCGAAAACCGAATCTGAAGAGATGCTGACCAAAATGCTGGATGCCGGCATGAACGTGATGCGTCTGAACTTCTCCCACGGTGACTACGCAGAACACGGTCAGCGTATCCAGAACTTGCGCAACGTGATGAGCAAGACCGGTAAAAAAGCCGCGATCCTGCTGGATACCAAAGGTCCAGAAATCCGTACTATCAAACTGGAAGGCGGTAACGACGTCTCTCTGAAAGCTGGCCAGACCTTCACCTTCACCACCGACAAATCCGTTGTCGGCAACAGCGAAATCGTTGCAGTGACCTATGAAGGCTTCACCAACGATCTGTCCGTTGGTAACACCGTGCTGGTAGACGATGGTCTGATCGGTATGGAAGTTACCGCTATCGAAGGCAACAAGGTTATCTGTAAAGTACTGAACAACGGCGACCTGGGCGAAAACAAAGGCGTTA